>DBBA01000138.1:0-20447 GCA_002291955.1 Rhodobacteraceae bacterium UBA996
CCGATCCGCGGCATGGTCGAGGAGATCGACGGCATCCCGGCCCGCCTGGGCGATGCGGTGGCGGCGCTGACCGCGCTGTCGAACGAGTTGCAGACGGTGGCGGCGACGCCCGACCCGCAGGCGGCGCTTCTGGCTCGGGGCGGGCTGCCGCAGCTGACCGGGGCGATTGCCACGGTTGCGACAACCATGCCGGACCCGGTGGACGACTGGCTGGGGGCGCTGGCGGGCGACGCCATGGCGGTGACGCGGACCGCGGTCGTGGCGCAGCTGAACGCGCGGCTGCGCGCCGATGTGCTGCCGTTCTGCACGTCGGCCACGGGCGGGCGCTATCCGTTCGACCCGTCCGCCGCCATCGACGTGAACATCGCCGATTTCGCGCGGCTGTTCGGGCCGGGCGGGATCATGGCCAAGTTCACGGATGAGCAGCTTCTGCCCTATATCGACACGGCGCAGCGGCCCTGGGCATGGCGGGCGGATTTCGGGATGGACCCCGCGCTGCTCGCCCCGTTCGAGAATGCCCGCAAGGTGCGCGATGCGCTGTTCCCGGGCGGGGCGGGGCCGGTCATGGCCTTTGTGCTGGAGGCCAAGGACCTGTCGGCCAATGCCGCGCGGGTGACGCTGAACGTGGACGGGCAGAACCTGACCTATTTCAACGCCGCCGCCCCGCCGATGCCGATGACCTGGCCCGGGCCGGGCAACACGCAGCTGGTCACGCTGTCCTTTGCGCCCGTGGACGGGTCGGCCGAGATCGTGACGTCCGAGGTGGGTGCCTGGGCGTTCCTGCGGCTGATACGCAAGGCGCGGCTGCAGCCCACCAACCTGCCCGAGGTGTTCGGGCTGTCGCTGGGTGCGAACGGCTATTCCGCACGGTTCGAGTTGCGCGCGAACAGCGTGGACAACCCGTTCGACCTGACGATGTTCTCGGGCTTTGCCTGTCCGCAGGGGTTCTGAGGGGTGGAGGGCGCGGGGGCTTTCGGCAAGATGCCCGCGGCGGGGGATTTCGTCGCGCGCGGGGTGTCGGCCGAGGTGCGGGCGGCGCTGGACCGCTGGCTGACGGCCTATCTGGCGTCGGCCGCGCTGGACCCCGAGGCCTGGCCCGACTGGGGCTTGCGTGCGGCCATACCGTCTCCCGGGGGCGACCTGGCGGCGCTGATCCTGCCGTCGGTGGACCGGGCCGGGCGGCGCTATCCCTTCGCGCTGGTGGCGCCCCTGTCGGGCGCCGATGCGCGGGGCGTGGACGGCTGGGCGGATGACGCGCTGGACCTCGCGCTCGATGCCGTGGACGGGGTGATCGACCCGGACGGGCTGGCGCAGGGTCTGGCGGACATGGACCTGCCGCGGGCTGGCCGGGGCGGGGCGGTTGCCGGGCCGTCGGTCTGGCGGCGGGGGGGTGTCCCCGCGGCGCCGGACGTCGCGTTGCCTGCGCTGTTCCCGCAAGGCCCGGCCTGAGACACGCGCGACGGGAAAAACCTGTTGCCCGACAAGGCTGACCCGTGTTCTGGTCCGCCAGAGCCGGACCGGAGACAGGTCCGGGGCAACCACTGGAGGATTTCCGATGACCCGCATTGCAACCGCCGCCGCCGTTCTGGCGCTGGCCGCGTCCGGCGCGCTGGCGCAGGGCTACCCCGAGCGTCAGATCACCCTGATCGTGCCCTTTGCCGCCGGTGGTCCGACCGACACGGTGGGCCGCCTGGTGGCCGAGAGGATGTCGGCCGACCTGGGCCAGCAGATCATCGTGGAAAACGTGGGCGGCGCGGGCGGCACCGTGGGGGCGGCGCGCGTGGCCGGGGCCGATGCCGACGGCTACACCATGCTTCTGTACCACATCGGCATGGCCACGTCCGAGACGCTGTACCGCAACCTGCCCTACGAGACGCTGGAGGCGTTCGAATACGTGGGTCTCGTGACCGAGGTGCCGATGACCATCGTCGCCCGCAAGGATTTCGAGCCGACCGACATGGCCGGGCTGATCGAATACGTGAAGGCCAACGCCGATACGCTGACGCTGGCGAACGCCGGGATCGGGGCGGCGTCGCAGCTGTGCGGGATGCTGTTCATGCAGGCGCTGGAGGTGCCGCTGGTGACCGTGCCCTATCAGGGGACCGGCCCCGCCATGACCGATCTGGTCGGCGGGCAGGTGGACCTGATGTGCGACCAGTCCACCAACACGACGTCGCAGATCCAGGGCGGCACGATCAAGGCCTATGCCGTGACCTCGCCCGCGCGGCTGGACCTGTTCCCCGACCTGCCCACGGTGGCCGAGGCCGGGCTGCCGACGCTGGAGGTCGGCATCTGGCACGGGCTGTACACCCCCAAGGGCACGCCAGCCGAGATCAACGCCCGCCTGTCGCAGTCGCTGCAGGTGGCGCTGGCCGATCCGGATGTCGCGGCGCAGATGGCCGCGCTGGGCACCGCGCCGTCGCCCGCGGCAGATGCCACGCCCGAGGCGCTGAAGGCGAAGCTCGAAGCCGAGATCGCCCGCTGGGCGCCGGTGATCGAGGCCGCGGGCGTCTACGCCGACTGACCTGACACCCGTGGTGCCGCGGCCTGTTCCGGGCCGCGGCGCCTGACGTTCAGGGTGGGGGACCCGATGGCGAAGCCTGCGTTCGACCCCGTGGATTCGGCTGCGGGTGCGCTGTTCGTGGTGCTGGGCGCAGGCTTCGCCTGGTTCGGCCGGGGGCTGGAGATCGGCACCGCCTTCCGCATGGGACCGGGGTATTTCCCGCTGGTGCTGGCGGGGCTCTTGATCCTGCTGGGACTTGTCATCATCGCGGGCGGTGTGCGCGGCAGTCCGCAGGAGATCACCGGGGCGGCCTGGCGGGGGATTCTGTTCATCCTGCCCGCGCCGGTGTTCTTCGGGCTGACGGTGCAGGGACTGGGCTTCGTGCCGAGCGTGTTCCTGACGACCGCCATCGCGGGGCTGGCGTCCTTGCGGCTGCGCTGGCCCGTGGCGCTGCTCCTGGCGCTGGGCGTCACAGTCTTTGCCACGCTGGTGTTCAGCTACGGTCTGGGCCTGCCGTTCCGGCGGTTTGGCCCGTGGATCGGCGGCTAGGGGGCGGTCATGGACATTCTTGCGAACCTTGCGCTGGGGTTCTCGACCGCGGCGACGCCGGAAAACCTGATGTTCTGCTTCATCGGGGTGCTTCTGGGCACGCTGATCGGGGTGCTGCCGGGGATCGGGCCGACCGCGACCATCGCGATGCTGCTGCCGATCACGTTCCAGCTGGAAGCGGTCAGTTCGCTGATCATGCTGGCGGGCGTCTACTACGGCGCGCAGTACGGGGGGTCCACCACCGCGATCCTGATCAACCTGCCGGGCGAAAGCTCGTCGGCCGTCACCGCCATCGACGGCTACCAGATGGCGCGGCAGGGCAAGGCGGGGACGGCGCTGGCCGTGGCCGCGCTGGGGTCGTTCTTTGCGGGCACGGTGGGCACCGTGCTGGTCGTGCTGTTCGCGCCACCGCTGACCGCTATCGCCTTGCAGTTCGGGGCGGCCGAGTACTTCTCGCTGATGCTTCTGGGCCTGATCGCGTCCATCGCGCTGGCGCATGGGTCGGTGCCCAAGGCGCTGGCGATGGTGGTGCTGGGGCTGCTCTTGGGCCTCGTGGGCACCGACATCTACACCGGCGCGCCGCGGTTCACCTTCGGCATTCCGGAGCTGGCCGAGGGGCTGAACTTCGTGGCGCTGGCCGTTGGCGTGTTCGGCATCGCCGAAATCCTGAAGAACCTGGAAGGCGAGCACACCCGCAGCGTCGTCACCCGGGCGCTGGGGCGGCTCTGGCCATCGAGCGAGGACCTGCGGGCGATGGTCGCGCCAATGCTGCGGGGCACGGCGCTGGGGTCGGCGCTGGGGGTCCTGCCGGGGGGCGGCGCGATCCTGGCGTCGTTTGCGTCCTATACGCTGGAAAAGCGGCTGTCGAAGACGCCCGAGGCGTTCGGCAAGGGGGCGATTGCCGGTGTGGCGGGCCCGGAAAGCGCCAACAACGCGGGCGCGCAGACGTCGTTCATCCCGCTGCTGACGCTGGGCATCCCGGCAAACCCGGTGATGGCGCTGATGGTGGGCGCGATGATCATCCAGGGGATCGTGCCGGGGCCGAACGTGGCGACGAACGAACCCGCGCTGTTCTGGGGCATCATCGTCAGCATGTGGATCGGCAACCTGATGCTGGTGATCCTGAACCTGCCCCTGATCGGGCTGTGGGTGCGGCTTCTAAAGGTGCCGTATTTCGTGCTGTTCCCGATCATCATGGCGATGTGTTCCATCGGGGTCTATTCGGTGAACTCGAACGTCTATGACCTGTATTCGGTCGCGGTGTTCGGGCTTCTGGGCTATGTGCTGGTCAAGCTGCGGTGCGAGCCTGCGCCGCTGCTGCTGGGCTTCGTTCTTGGCCCGCTGCTGGAAGAGAACCTGCGCCGGGCGATGATCCTCGGTCGCGGCGACCCGACCGTCTTCCTCACCCGCCCGATCAGCCTGACGCTGCTTCTGATCGCGCTGGCGGTGCTGGTCCTGGTCCTGCTGCCGTCGGTGCGGAAGAAGCGGGCCGAGGTGTTCACCGAGGAGGACTGAGGCGGCGACGGACGCAGGCGCCTTCCCCGCCATCCGGCGCCCGACAGGGACGGGGGGCCGCGGTCAGTTCTGGTTGACCTTCGAGCCCTTGATCGTCGTCTCGCCCGAGGCCTTGACGGTGATCTTGCCCGACCCGTTCACCGTGATGTCCTTGCCCTCGATGTTGATGGTCCCGTCCTTCTTCATGCTGATCGAGGCGGAGCCGGTCTTGATCACGATGCTGTCGGCGGCTTCCAGCATCATCGCCTTGCCGGCCTTGATCCAGACATCCTCGGTCACGTCGTGGGTCTGGCCCTTCTTCACCTTGATGAGCCGCCCGCCGTCGGTGGTGATCTGCTGGTTTTCCGTGATGGTGATGGTCTGGCCCTTCTTGATCGTGACCGTCTGGTTGCCCTTGACGGTATAGGTGTCCTCGGCCTCGACGTAATGGGACTGGTTCGATCCGACCTTGATGTCGCGCTTCTTGCCGACGGTGATGGACTGGAGCCCGCCCACGGTGACGAGTTCCGCCAGGCCGATCTGCTTCTGCCGGCCGCCCTTGACCAGCACCTTCTGCGCCACGCCGATGGTCTGGAAGTTGTTCATGTCGATGTTTTCGGTCGAGGTGCCGACGACGTGGCGCTTCTCGTCGGCGCCGACGGTCAGGGTCCGATTCGACCCCACATCCTCGGTGTCGTTCACGCCGATGCTGACCGTGCGGTTCTTGCCCACGGTGGTGGACTTGTTGTTGCTCACGGTTTCGGTGCGGTCATGGCCGATGTTCTGGGTGGCGTCGTTGCCGACGTCTTCCACCCAGTCGTGGCCGATGGTCCGCGTCTCGTCGTTCTTGACCAGTTCGACGTGGTCCTTCTCGGCCTGGAAATAGACCTCCTCGGAGCCCTTCTTGTCCTCGAACCGCAGCTCGTTCCAGCCGCCCCCGCCGAGCGAGGAGTTCGATTTCCACCCCGACTGCGTGGCCTTGCCGGGCAGGTCGTAGGGCGGCATCTGGGCGGCGTTGTAGACGCGGCCAGTGATGATCGGCTGGTCGGGATCGCCTTCCAGGAAGTCCACGATCACCTCTTGCCCGATGCGGGGGATCTGGATGAAGCCCCAGCCCGCGCCCGCCCAGACGGAACTGACGCGGACCCAGCAGCTGGACTCCTCGTTCGAGGTGCCCAGCCGGTCCCAGTGGAACTGCACCTTCACGCGCGAGTACTTGTCGGTGTAGATTTCCTCGCCCGACGGGCCGACGACCACGGCGGTCTGCGGGCCCTTCATCACCGGCTTTGGCGTGCGCCGCGGCGGGCGGTAATCGACCGACACCGGTGTCAGGGTCAGGCGGACCGCATAGTTCGGCTGTTCCTGGCCGACCGGACCGCCATACTTGGTGTCCCACAGGTCGTAGCGCGTGGCGAGCACGGCATATTCGGCGTTCTCGGCCGCGCGGGGAAAGTCGATCAGCTTGAAGGTGCAGCCGGTGCTCAGGCCCTGGGCGGTGCCCTGGGCCTCGACCCGCTGCCAGGGCGACTGGTGTTCCTGCCGCCGGATCGCGGCCAGGGCATCGCCGCGCGACAGGTCGATGTAGTTGCCGGGGTAGTGGTATTGCTCGCCCGAATCCTGCGGGTGGCCGAGGGCGGTGTCGGACTTGGCCATCAGGTCGGCGGCGGGTTTCTCGAAGTCGTAGTCGGTGTGGACATGGGCAGCCGGGCGCACGGCCGCGACCCGGTGCCAGCGGGTCAGGAACTTGCCCGAGCGGACGGCCGCGCGCGGATCGTGGCGATAGGCGACCTCCTCGAACCCCGGCACCGGGGCGAGCTTGGCCAGGGCATCGGTGAGGACCAGCGTGTGGCTGCCGTCGCCGAATTCGTGGAAGTACCAGATGCCTTCGTGTTCCATCAGGCGCTGGAGGAAGTCGAGGTCGGTCTCGCCGTACTGCACGCAGTAGTCGCGCGCGTCATAGGTGCCTTCGAGCCGCTTCTCGAAGGTCACGTCCGGGTAGTCGCCGAGCACGGCCTCGATGATCTCGACCACGCTCATGTTCTGGAAGATGCGGTTGTCGGTGCTTTTCGACAGGAACCACAGGGCCGGGCGCAGGGTGGCGTGGTAGCGGACGTAGCGGTCGCGGATCTCGCCGAAGCGGACCTCGTCCACGAGGCCCGACAGGAAGCGGATGCCGTCGCCGCGGCCGACCTTGACGGTCACGGGTTTGCCAAGAAGATCCTCGACCGCGATGTCCACGTCTTCGGACGCCATCGTCAGGTCGAAGGCGAAGGGCTGGCTGATCTCGTCGGTGCCCGACAACCCCGCGAAGAACAGCTTGTCGGGTCCGAGCGGCGTCGTGACCGTCAGCTCGCGATCTTCTTCCGGCATGGGGAGGCTCCTTCGGTCAGGTCGCGGCAGTCGGGGCGGCTTCCGTTGCCGGGAGCATACCCGAACTTCCGGGGGCGCGGCGGTTTTCTTGCCGCAGGGGCAGGCATCACAGGGCAGGAATCACGGGGCGGGCATCACAGGGCGGGCGGGCAGGTCAGCCCGTCGAGCAGCGCACGCGCCGCCAGCGGGTTGGGGGTTGCGGGGAAGTCCACCTCGAGGAACACGCGGCCGACGTCGGCCCGCATGTCCACGAGGAAGCGCCGGCCGTCGTCGCGGGGGCGCAGGCGGGTGCCGTCCATCAGGCGCAGGAAGCCCCAGGGGCCGGGCTGGATCAGGCGGGCCTGGGCGGCGCCGTCGGTGAAGCTGACCTCGGCCCCGGCCTGCGGCTGGGCTCCCGGCCATTGCAGCGTCGCGGGGTCGCCCGTGGCGCGGACGGGCACGGCCTGCCCGCCGATGGCCACCAGCGCCTGCCCCCGTTCGGCGAGGGCGGCCAGGGTCATCGGTCCGCCGAGGTCGCCCGACGGGGCGAAGTAGCCCGCCGAGACCGCCAGCGCGCGCTGGAAGAACTCGGCCGTTTCCGGTGTCAGGCCGTTGAACCGCGCTTCGGGCTTCCAGCGCCAGGGCGATTCCGAGGTGTCGATGTAGCGTTCGGCCTGGGTGCGGAAGAAGCGGTCCACTGCGCCGCCGGGGCCGAACAGGCGGGAGAAGGCGTCGATGTCGGCATCGGGACCGGCGGCGAAGGGATAGGTGCCGTCGGTGACCTGGCGGCACAGGGTGTAGACGTCCTGCTGCCAGCGCCGGGTCAGCGGGTTGCCCATCGCCGAGGACTGGGCGGCGGCGGACTGGGCCAGCACGTCCTCGACGATCTGGACGACGATGCGGGGCGCGGTCTGGAGGGCGGCGACGGATTGCGCGCGGTCCTGCACGCCCATCAGGCGGTCGGCGCCGCGGTCGTCGTCGAAGTCGAAGGACGCGAGCGCCACGTTGAGCGCGCCGAAGAGCGCCGCGATCTGGTCGAGGCGGCCCTGTTCCACATACTGGATCATCGGGCCGAAGGTCGTGGCGATGGATTGCTGCAGGCCGAAGGGGCGCGCGCGGTCGGTGCCGCCCACCTGCACCCAGACCTCGGACAGAAGCTGCGCGAGGGGCGAGTTCCGTTGCGCGAGCAGGCCCGAGACGAGGATCGACCCGTCGCGGTCGGCAAAGGGCTTCACCCGAAGGTCGGCCAGCCAGTCGCGCCAGGTCGCAAGGGTTTCGGCCTGGAGCCGGTCCATGATGAGGTCGGGCGTATCGTTGCGCGTGGGTGGCGTGGTGCCAAGGATCGCGGGGGCAAGGTCGCGGGCGCGCTGGACGGCGGTGCCGGTGCCTTCGCGGCGGGCGTGGTCCCAGCCGGCGGCGGTGAACAGCCCGTCGATGGGTTCGGCCAGGGGCGCGCCCGAGCGGCGGGTCATCGCCTGCGGCAGGGCGGGGATCGCGGTCGCGGCCACCCAGTCGGGCAGGGCGGCGGCGGCATCGGACCGCGCGAGTTCGAGGAACGCACGGTCGGGTTCCGGCAGCGTCGCGGCAAAGGCGCGGGCCTGGTCGGTCAGGTCGCGGTCCCAGGCGGGACGATCCGCGGGCGGCGCGGCCAGGCGGGCCACATGCGCGTCGAGCCCGCGCAGGCCCAGGGCTTCCTCGCGGTCGTCGAGCCAGCCGGCCAGCCAGGCAGGCGACCAGGGCGCCGTGCCGTCGAGCACGGCCATGGCGCGCAGGCTGTCGTAGGTCGCGAGTGCATCGCCATCGGTGGCCAGTGCCTCGGACAGGTGCCGGACCAGTTCCGGCGGAACCTGACGCGCGAGCGCGTCGGCATAGGCGGCGTCGGCGGGCGCGCGGCTGTCGAGCAGCGGAACCGCCATGACGCGGCCGAGCGGCCCCGTCGCCGCCGCGACCGACACGCGGTCGCGGGCCGCGGCCAGCCGGTCCAGCCGCGCGACAAGGTCGGCGCCGCTGCGCGGCAGGTCGAGGCCGATGGCCAGCCGCTCGGCGTCGAACGCCTGCCACAGGCGCGACTGGAAGCGCTGTTCCAGTGACAGGGCATAGGCCACGATCAGGCCCGCCAGCGTGACCACGGCGGTGGCGGTCCAGCCGACCCATCCCGACTGCGCGCGCCGCCGTCCTTCGCGGCGCTTGCCGTCGATGCGGGCCAGCACCCCGTCGAGAAAGGCGGCGAGGTCGGCGTAGTCGTATCCGGCGTCGCGGGCGGTGTCGCGGAAGCGCCGGATGTCGCCGGCGCCCATGTCGCGGCCGTCGAACACCTGGACCTGGGCGGCGGCGGCCCAGACCTGCGGGCGCAGGCGCTTCTCGGCACGGGCGCGCTGGTCGATCAGGACGCCAAGGGCGTAGCGGGCCGGGGGGATTGCCGTGCGGGGGACCCCGGCGCGCAGCAGCGCCTCGGCGAAGTCGGCCAGCACCAGACCGGCGCGGCGGGCAAGCTCGGGTTCGCCCCGGGCGGCATGGTCGGGCAGTTCGTCAAGGAAGCGCCAGACCGGGGCCGCGGCAGGATCGAAGGGCCCGGCGGATGCGCGGGGCGAGGGGGCCTTGGGGGGGGCGGTCCGCGGTGTCGGGCCGGATGCGGACCTGGCCATCGGATCAGATCAGACCCTGCGCGCGCCAGGCGCGCAGCGTCTCCTCGCCGACCTCGAAATGCATGGAATCCTCGCGCCCGAAGGTGGCGCCCCAGAACCAGCCTTCGGCGTTGAAGAGTTCGGCCAGCAGGAGAAGCCCGAACTGGGTGCCGCCGTCACCGAAGCCGTCCAGCTCGCCCTGGAGCGTCAGGTCGATGGCGGTGCCCCAGGAGTGGTTCGAGATGGCCGTGGTGGAGCCGCGGATGAAGCGCACGCAAAGCGCGCCCGCGGTGCCGATCTTGGCGAAGAGGTCGGGTTCCTGCGCCTGCAGCTGCGCCATGATCCGCTCGAGGCTGTCGAGCGCGGGCTTCAGCATCGTCACGCGGATCGGGCCGACCTGTCGGGTGTCGGTGACCGCCTTGAGCGCGGGGTTGGTGATGCCCTGGCAGTCCTGGTTGTAGGAGGTGCCGGGTTCGCCCAGCAGTTCCAGCATCACCCGGGGGCGGGGCTGGGTGATCCCTTCGTTGAACCGGCGGTCGGCGATGACCATCGTTTCGGTCACGGCTTCCGTCTCGGGGTGTTCGGCCATGCCGAGGATTTCGCCCGCCGGGCCGGTGAAGGTGGCGGGCGGGGTAAGGCCGTTGAAGCGCACGGCGCCGGGCGTGGCGGGCGGCGCGGTCCCGCCGCCGCGTCCGGCGGACAGGGCGATCTCCTCGCGCAGGCGGGCGAGGTCGGCCTTTGTCTCGCGCAGGTCGCCGTCGATGCGGGCGATCTCCTCGCGCAGGGCCTGCGCTTCGGCCTCGGCACGGCCAAGGCGCAGGTCGGCGGCCCCGTCGGCGGTGTCGAGCAGGGTGCCGACCACGGCCAGCACGATTGCCGCGGCGATCAGGCCGATGGCGATGATGATCGGGCCGATCAGGGTGCCTTCGCGCATGGACCTAGCCGCCTGCCACCACGAAGACGGCCACCGCCGACACGTTGTCGGGCGCCCCGGCCTGAAGCGCCGCGTTGACCAGTGTCCGCACGGCGGTGTCGGGCGTGTCCGCGCTGGCAAGCCAGCTGGCGATGGCGTCGTCGGCCACGCAGCCGGTCAGCCCGTCGGAACACAGGAGCATCCGGTCGCCCGGCACCAGGGGCACGGCGGCCGCATCGAGTTCCAGGTCCTCGGCCCCGCCGACGGCCCGGGTGATGATGTGCTTTTCGGGGTGGTGTTCGGCGGTGGCGGGGTCGATCTCGCCCCGGTCGACCATCACCTGCACCAGCGTGTGGTCGCGCGTGACCTGGCGCAGGCGGCCCGACCGCAGGAGGTAGGCGCGGCTGTCGCCGGCCCAGACGACATGGCCCACGGCCCGGGCGATCATCAAGGCGACGACGGTCGCGCCCATCGTGCGCCCGCCCGACTGGGTCCGGATCTCGGCGTTCGCGGCGGCGAGACGGTCCTGGAGCGCATCGAGGGGATTGGCGCTGTCGTCGATCGCGCTGAGGGCCTCGATCACGATGTCCGAGGCGACGTCGCCCCGGCCGTAGCCGCCCATGCCGTCGGCGACGGCCCAGAGCGTGCCGCCGGGATCGGTCAGGACGGCGTCCTCGTTCTTGTCGCGCACGATGCCGCGGTGGCTGAGGCCCGCGCCCACGATGCGGGGGAGGTCGAAGGCCGTGCGCGGCACGACGGTGGTCGGCCCTTGCATCATCCAGCCCTCCGGGCGCGGGTCGGTCGGCGGCCGAAGGTGTGTGTCATCGCGCTGCGGGCCACGACTGTGAATTGAATCCGCGGCCACGATACCCTAGAGTTGCAACTTGCCAAATGCTTTCTGGGAAGGAGCCCCGATGCGACGCCTGATGCTTTCGGCTGCGGCCCTGCTGGCGGTCCTGCCTGCGGTGGGCGTGCAGGCCCAGACCTATTCCGACGAGCAGCTTCTGCAGATGTTCAACGCCCAGCGGCAGGTGTTCCGGGATGCCTCGACGGGGGGCGGCCAGACGCGCGGGCTGTCCCTGATCACGCTGGACGATGCCCAGGTGCAGGCCGGGACCAGCGTCGATGCGCTGGCGCCGCCGCCGGTCGCGGGAAGCGTGGCCGCGGCCCCGGCGACGGGTGGGAACGTGTCGGTGCTGGGAAGCACGACGGCGCTGGCGGCCCCGGGGCAGGATGCGTTGCCGTCCATCGGCGGGTCGCCGCAGCCCCTGGCGCCGGCAGGGCAACCGGCCGAGGTGGTGGCCGCTGCGGCCCCTGCGCAGCCCGAGGTCTACGGCGTGCTGCCGCAGGACATCCAGGTGAACCTGAACATCCGGTTCGGCTTCGATTCCGCGGCCATCGCCGATGACCAGCTGCCCGTGCTGACCCAGATGTGCACGGTGATGAAGGCCAGCGACATCAACCTGTTCCGCATTGTCGGCCACACCGATGCGTCGGGGTCGGACGACTACAACGAACAGCTGTCGGCGCTGCGGGCGCAGGAAGTGGCGCGCTGGCTGGTGAGCGACTGCGGGATCGACGGGTCGCGGATCGAGACCCTGGGCCTGGGTGAGCGGGTCCTGAAGAACCCGTCCGACCCGCGGGCCGAGGAGAACCGCCGGGTGGAATTCCAGGCGCTGAGCTGAGCCCGGTCCGCGGCCCCTGCGCTAGCGCGGGGGCGACCGCGCGGACAGGGCCGCGAAGGTTGCGTGGTTCGGGCACAGGTCCGGCTGCGGAAGCGCCGATCCGGGCAGCTGCATCGCAAGCCATTGGCGGCAGGCGTCGGTGCGCGGACAGGCATCGCACAGGTCCGCCATTTCGGCCCGCACCGCGGCTGGCAGTTCCGAAAGGGCCGCGGTCGTGCCCGTCACCCTTGCCATTCCGGTCATCATCACGGGCACCGCGCCGGGGTCGGCTGTCCGCGGCGGCATTGCCGGTCAGTCCGCCGAGCGCAGTTCAAGGAACAGGTCGATGTTCCGGCAATAGGCGGGTGGCGCATCCGCGCCCGCGGCGTGGGTGTCGAGCCAGGTGTCGCAGGCGCAGGTCTCGGTGCAGCCCTGGCAGCGGGCGACGGCGCCGCGCAGGCCGGACGGCCCGAGCGTTCCCTGTTCCAGCGCTGCGCCAAGGTCGGTTCCCACGGTCGTGGCCATCCGGCCCATCCGGTCGGCGCTGGCGCTGATCCGGCGCATCCAGGCAAGCATCTGTCCATCCTCCGAAGGCCGCGCGGGCGGCGTCGGAGGCAAGTCAACCATCCGGCGGTGTGGCCGGCCTTGAGATGGATCAAGTCCCACCGCGGATCTGGGCGAGCGTCTGGGCCACCACGCGCTGCCGGTCGGCATTCGGCGGATGGGAGCCCAGGAAGCGGTCGCCGGGGTCGGGCAGGCGCGCGAAGAACCCCGCCCCCGTCAGCGGGTCGTAACCCGCGCGGAACGCGATCACGGTGCCCAGGCTGTCGGCTTCGAGTTCGAAATCCTTGGAGAAGGTGCGCGCGCCGACGCCCGCGCCGATGGCCTGTGCGCGTTCGATGGCTTCGGGGCGCGCGCCGCCGAGCTGCGCCAGCACGCCGGCCGCCACCGCCCCCGCCCAGGCCGATTGCTGCACCAGGTCGAGGTGCCCGGCGATGTGATGCGCTGCCTCGTGCCCCAGGACGAAGGCCAGCTCGTCGGGGTTGCGGGCGTCCATGATGAGGGCCAGCGTGAAGCCAATGATCGGGCGGCCGGACGCATCGCGCGTCTGGAAGGCGTTGGGCGGCAGGTCGGGCCGGTTGTCCACGGCGATCTGGAAGTCGCAGTTGAGCTGGGGCGAGCGGGCGCGGCACTCGGCCTCGGCCACCGGTTCGACGCGCTGCACGACGGCGACGAAGGCGCGCGCGGCGGCGTCGGGGTCGGGGCGGGGTCCGAAATCCGGGGGCGCCTGCACGATGGGGGTCGGCAAAGGGTCGAGGGTCAGGGTACAGCCCGACAGGGCGAGTGCCGCACCGATCAGAACCATCGCTCGCACGGCGCAGCCTCGCCCTGTTGTCGTTGCCGGGCCGCACACCGGATGTTGCCCGCGTCTTGTCCAGTATGCCCGGATCCGGGCCGACGGTCGGCCGCTGCCGGCGCGATCACATCTGCGGGACAAAGCGCGGCAGGATGCCCGTCACCTGGGCCATCACGTCCTGCAGCCGTGCTTCGGCCTGGGCATCGGTCTCGCCCTCGATGATCGGGGTGGTGAGGCGAACGAGCGCGCCGTCGGTGCGGCCGGTGGTGATTCCGTCCACGAGCAGCCAGTACTTGGCCGCGAAGTCCCACGCGATGCGCCGTCCCTTCTGTTCGAACCAGTAGTA
The DNA here is from genome assembly GCA_002291955.1 of Rhodobacteraceae bacterium UBA996. Lineage (GTDB taxonomy): Bacteria > Pseudomonadota > Alphaproteobacteria > Rhodobacterales > Rhodobacteraceae > UBA996. The sequence goes on from DBBA01000138.1 coordinate 13,800, forward strand.
GACCATCATCCGGCTCTGGCCGCGCTGGATGATCGCGCGGTTGATGTTGAACGGCGTGTCCGAGCCCATGCTGTCCGTGACATCGGTCCGTTCGAGCCAGGCGATCTCCCAGCCCGAGCTTGGCAGGCAGATCTCGGGCGAATGCACCCCGCCCTGCGACTGGTCGGCGTACCAGGCGATGAACAGGCCGACATCGGCCGCGGCCCCATCCCGCACGAGCTGGATGGAGTGATAGTCGTCGGCGCCAAGGCCCGTCGCGACGCTGGCCTCGAGGGTCTGTGGCAAGCCCGACTGCTGCCAGTCGCCGATCTGGCGGGGGAAGAGATAGAACGGCTCGCGCACGGGGGTCGTGGTCGCCCGCTCGGGCGCCGTGTGCCAGGCGACCGTGGCGGCCACCGTAACCACGGCGACGGCGATCATCGCGGGCGAGGCCTGGACAAGCCGGATGCGCGCCGCCTGGGTGCCAAGCCCGGTGGTGTCGAGATCGAGCGCGTCGGCGAGGCCCATGCGGGTCCGCTGGAGCATGAGCATCACCCGCGCCAGGCCGAACAGGATCAGGATGCAGGCAAGGAAGATCACCCAGCCTTCGAAGAAGTGGGTGAAGCCCTCGACCCACTCGACGCCGTAGTGGTTGACGATGTAGCCGGCGATGCCGATCCGGACCGAGTTCATCAGCACGGTGATCGGCGCCGCCGAGATCAGGAGCACGGCCTTGTGCCACATCGGGCCCTTGTAGAGGACCGCGAAGATGTAGCTGAAGGACAGGATCGGGAACAGGTAGCGCAGGCCCGAGCACGCCTCGGCCACATGCAGCTTGTAGACCCCGAGGTCGATGATGTTGCCTTCGAGGAACACCGGCACCGACAGGAGCCCGAGGAACCAGACGCCCAGTTCCGACGAGATGAACTGCAGCCAGGTGGACATCTTGTAGTAGAGGACGCCCGGCAGCGGCAGCATGTAGACGAGGTGCAGCACCGGCGGCCAGAACTGCCGCCCCGTGCGCCAGCCGAAGCTGACCAGCAGGATCCCGCCCACCCACAGGATCGTGGCGTAGGCGACGATGTCGGCGATGTTGGCGAGCTTGCCCAGCGTCGCCATGGCGAGTGCCAGCAGGATGACGGTGACGCCCACCCAGCGGTCGCGCTTGGGTCCGGGATCGACCGGGATGTCCTTGAGCTGGCGAAGGAACAGGAGGCCCGAGAGGACCGGGATCAGGGGCCCGTGGCTGTATTCGGGCAGTTGCCAGGCCAGGAGCAGCGCATCAAGGCCGTCGGCGAAGAACAGGGCAGCCCCGACGACGGCGATCCCGAACCAGAACAGCCCGGGTGCCGCCCCGGACAGGAGGCCCGCAGGGGCGGGAGAAGCGCTTTCATGGGTCATTGCAGGCGTATCCGTGAAACCACCGGGACTCGGGACGATCGACCGGTATCGGCCTAGCACAACACTGTCAAAAGGGATACCTCGGCTGATGGGATTGTTACCGCAGGCCGGCACACCCGGCGCGCTGTGCAACGGTCATGCGTGAAGAGGAAACGATGCGTCCAAGCAGCACGCCTGACCCGGGCGACATGGCCACATCCCTGTCGCCATCCCCGTCGCCCCGACGCAGGGTGCTTGTGATCGCCGAGGCCGCGAACCCCGAATGGGTGAGCGTGCCCCTGGTGGGATGGTCGCTGTACGCGGCGCTCCGCGAGGTCGCGGACGTGCACCTCGTGACGCAGATCCGCAATCGCGACGCGATCCTGCGCGCGGGCCTGCAGGAGGGCGCCGACTTCACGGCGATCGATTCCGAAGCGATCGAGCGGCCGTTCTGGAAGCTGGCCGGGGTGCTTCGGATGGGGCAGGGCAAGGGCTGGACCATGACGACCGCCCTCAGTGCGCTGAGCTATCCCTATTTCGAGCGGCTGGTCTGGGCGCGGTTCCGGCGCGACCTCGAGGCGGGCCGGTTCGATCTGGTGCACCGAATCACGCCGCTTTCGCCGACCGTGGTCTCGCCGATCGCCGGGCGATGCCGCGCGGCCGGTGTTCCGTTCGTCGTGGGTCCCCTGAACGGTGGCGTGCCCTGGCCACCGGGTTTCGACCGGGAGCGACGGCGCGAGAGGGAGTGGCTGTCGTATGTGCGGGGGGCCTACAAGGCGATGCCGGGCCGGGCCCGGATGCTGGCCGCATCGTCCGCGATCATCGTGGGTTCGCGGCACACGCGCACCGAGATCCCGGCGCGGCACCAGGCGCGGGTGGTCTACCTGCCCGAGAATGCGGTGAATCCGGGCCGGTTCAACAAGCGCGCGGCGCAGCGGACCGACGGTGTCCTGCGCGGGTGCTTCGTCGGGCGTCTGGTGCCCTACAAGGGTCCCGACATGCTGATCGAGGCGGCGGCCCCGCTGCTGCGCGATGGACGCCTGCGGCTGGACATCGTCGGCGACGGGCCGATGCGGCCGGACCTTGCCGCGCTTGCCCAGCGGCTGGACGTCGTCGGGGCGGTGACGTTCCACGGCAATGTCCCGCACCAGGCAGTTCAGGAAATCCTGTGCGAGAACAACATCCTGACGTTCCCGTCGGTCCGCGAGTTCGGGGGGGGTGTGGTGCTCGAGGCGATGGCGCTTGGGGTTGTGCCGGTCATCGTGGACTATGCCGGACCCGGCGAGCTTGTGACGGCGGACACCGGGTTCAAGGTGCCGATCGGAACACGCGCCGAGATCGTCCTGGCGCTTCGCCGGCGACTGGAGGCCCTGGCGGCCGATCCGTCCGCCCTTCCCGCCATGGGGCAGCGCGGGATCGACGAGGTCGCACGCGCGTTCACATGGGCCGCGAAGGCCAGGACGGTGGCCGAAATCTATGAGGATGTCCTTCGTCGCAGGACGCCGTGAGCATGTCAGCCGATCAGGCTCGGGGCGTGGGGGAGTTGATTCGCACGGCTGTCGGCCCGCGTGCGCCGTCCTGTGCGGGGATGGCCCCGGGGCTGCATCATCCCGCGGGGCGCAAGGACGCAAAGTTCCGCCGGAACGATCCCGCTTTGGTCAAGTTATTGTCAAACTTGTGGTCCACAGGCACAGCGCGCCCACGGTTTAGGCTGGTGCGTGCGTGAAGCATGGTAGAATTCGGCCAGGCGGCCACATGCGGGCAGCACGGAAGCATATCGCGAACCGGCGTCCTGCATGGCACTGCATCGGGTGAACGGAATGAAGGACGTGGGCGGTTCGTCGGACGTGCAGGACGGGGACGTTGTCCTTGCCTGCGACCTTGACGGTACCCTGTGCCGCACCGACACCCTGCACGAGGCCGTGCTGGCGCTGGTGGCACGGCGCCCCGCGGCCATGTTCCACCTGATCGGGTGGGCGGCGGGCGGCAAGGCTGCGCTCAAGGATCGGGTCGCCGAAGCCGTGGTGATCCCCGGAGACGCCTTGCCCCTGAACGAGGATGTGGTCGCGGAACTGCGCGCGGCGCGCGCGGCCGGGCGCAGGACCGCGCTTGTCACGGCGTCCGACCGGCGTCAGGCCGAGGCGGTCGCCTCGGCGACCGGACTGTTCGACGAGGTGCATGCGACCGGGAACGGCCAGAACCTGAAGGGTGCCGAGAAGGCGCGGTTCCTGGCCGAGCGGTTCGGTGCCGGCGGGTACGATTACCTGGGGGACGCCGCGGCGGACGTGCCGGTCTGGGCCGGTGCCCGGCAGGCGATCACGGTGGGCGCAACGGCCCGCACCCGGCGCCTTGCCGAGGCCGCGAACGCGTCGGTCCGGCACATTTCACCGCCTGCGGGGCGGTCGGCCGCGATGCTGCGCGCGATCCGCCCGCACCAGTGGTCGAAGAACCTTCTCCTGTTCGTGCCGATGCTGGCTGCGCATGATCCGGGCGCCCTGTGGCAGGTTCTGCTCGGGTTCATCGCCTTCTGCCTGACGGCGTCTGCGGTCTATGTGATCAACGACCTGGTCGACCTGCAGGCGGACCGCGCGCATCCGCGCAAGCGCAAGCGGCCGTTCGCGGCGGGAACCCTGTCTGCCGCGACGGGGATCGGCATGTCGGTGGGACTGCTGGCGGCGGCGGTCGCCCTTGGCCTGTTCACCGGAAATCCGCTGTTTGTCGGGGTTCTGGCACTCTACCTTGCCGCGACCTTTGCCTATTCGCTGTGGCTGAAGCGGAAGCTTCTGGTGGATGTGCTGATGCTTGCGGCGCTGTACACGGTGCGGATCATCGCCGGGGGCGCCGCCGCCGGAATAGTCCTGTCGCCGTGGCTGCTGGGACTGTCGATGTTCCTGTTCCTGTCGCTGGCTGCGGTGAAGCGCCAGGCCGAGCTGATGGACCAGCTTGCCACCGGCCGGGATTCGAGCGGGCGCGCCTACACCGTCGACGATCTGCCGATCCTGCGCGGGATGGCGCTGGCGTCGGGCCATGCCGCGGTCATGGTGATGGCGCTCTACATCAGTTCGGATGCGGTGCAGACGCTGTATGGGCGGCCCTGGCTTCTGTGGCTCGTGTGTCCGCTGCTTCTGTACTGGAACCTGCGCATGGTGATGACCGCGCACAGGGGCCGGATGACCGACGATCCCATCGTGTTTGCCGCGCGGGACCGGGTCAGCCTGATGGTGGTCGCGCTGACGGTCGCCGTGGCCGTCCTTGCGGCGGCGGGTTGATGGTGGCCGGGGCCTCGGGATGAACGGGCGCGGGACGATGTCCAGACAGGGGGACGACCGGGCGGCGGCGCAGGACCCGCGGGTGGATCAGGCCGCGGGTGCGCGCATGTCGCGCGCGGGTCTGTTGCTGCTGGGCTTCGTGGCGCTGGTCGTCGTTGCGGTGGTCGCGACCGGCTGGCAGGACGCGATGCGCGCGCTCGAGGTCGTGCAGCCGGGCGGACTGGGGGTGCTGTGCGCGCTGGCAGGTCTGCATTACCTGCTGCGGGCCTGGCGCTGGCACATGATCGTGCAGACCGCCGGGCTTGGCACCACGATGGGTCAGAACGCGCGGCACTTCTTCGGGGGGTTCGCCCTGACCGCGACACCCGGGCGGGTGGGCGAGCTTGTGCGGCTGCGCTGGCTGGCGCGCGAGACGGGGCGCGGGCTTGGCGCGGTGCTGCCGATCGCGCTGGCCGATCGGGCGGTCGAGCTGGCGTCGATGGTCCTGCTGATTGCCGCGGCGCTGGTCGTGGGCGGTGGCGGAACGGCGGCGGCCTGGTGGCTGGTTGCGGTCGCAACGGTGCTTGTCGTGATTGCCTGTCGGCCGCGGTTGCTGGAACGCGCGGTCACGGTCGCCGCGCGGGTCGCCGGCCGGCGACGGGCGAGGCTGTTCGTCCGCCTGCGCCGTGTGGCCCGCCGCATCGGGCCGTTCATGCGCGCGTGGCCGTTCGTTCCGGCCCTGGTCATCGGCATTGTCGGATGGGGGATCGAGGGCGTCGCCTTCTGGCTGCTGCTGGACTGGCTGGGGGCGGAGCTTCCGCTGGCAACGGCCGCCGCGATCTTCCTGGTGGCCGTTCTGGCCGGCGCGCTGTCCGGCCTTCCGGGGGGGCTGGGTGGCACCGAGATCACGGCGGTGACGCTTCTGGTGCTGCAAGGCGTCCCGGCGGATACCGCAGTGCTTGCCACGGCGGTCATTCGCATCGCCACGCTGTGGTTCGCGGTTGCCATCGGCCTTGCGGTGTTCCCGAGCGCCGAAAGCCGCAGCATCCGGCCCATGCCTGCCTGAAGGGAGATCCACCTTGCTGCCACTTCCATCCGTGTCGGTCATCCTGCTGGTCGCGGTTGCCTTGCGTCTCGTGTGGGTCATCCTGATCCCGGTCGATCCGGTGTCGGATTCCCATGCCTACGACGTGTTTGCGACCAACATTGTCCAGCACGGCGTCTACGGATGGCTGCCGTCCGAGCCCAGCGCCTACTGGGCTGTCGGGCCTGCGGCGATCTACGCCGGGGCCTATCTGGTCTTCGGTGTCGGGTCCGCGGTCGGCGTCGTGGTCGTCAACATGGTGTCGGCGCTGGGCGCGATCTGGCTGGTCCACGACCTGGGGCGGCGGTGGTTCGGCGAGACCGAGGGCCGCCTGGCGGCGCTGGCGATGGCGCTGTGGCCGCTTGGCATCCAGTTCACCACGGTGCTGGCGAGCGAGCTGCATTTCATCGCGCTGACGCTGGCCGCGCTGGCGGCATGGGACCGGGTCTGCGGCGGGGCGGGGCTTGTGTGGCTGGTCGTTGCAGGACTGGCCTTTGGCGCCGCGACCTATGTCCGCCCGATCGCGCTCTTGATGCCTGCCGCGCTTGCCGTCGCCGCGCTGCTCCGCTCGCCCCGGACGGCGGTGCCGTCGATCCTGAAGGCGGCCGTCACAACGGCGATCATCTTTGCGGTCGTCGCGCCGTGGTCTGCCCGCAACGAGCGGATCCTTGGTGAGCGGGTCTTCATGTCGACGAACTTCTGGCCCAACTTCTGGATGGGCAACCGCGAAGGCACCAACGGCGAGTACACCGACCTGCCGGCCGAGGTCGGCGGCATGAGCGAGACCGAACGGTCGGACTACCTGCGGGAAATCTCGCTGGAGGGGCTGCGCGCGGATCCGCTCGGCTTTGTGTGGCGGACGACGTGGAAGGCCGTGCTGCTGCATGAACGGGAAACGATCGGGGTCGCGTGGAACGGTGCCGGGATCGAGGCGTTGGTGGGTCCGATGGGGGCAAC
>DBBA01000138.1:20818-25289 GCA_002291955.1 Rhodobacteraceae bacterium UBA996
GGCGGGCCTTGTGTCGCCGCCGGTCTGGCTGTGGCTGTACCTGATCGGCGTGCATGCCGTCATCGTGATCGGGGACCGCTACCACATGCCGTCGTATCCGTTCATCGCACTGCTGGCCGGTGTGGCGTTTGCGGCACTGATGTCGCGTGTGGCCGGATCGAGGGAGCCTTCCGGGTCAAGGGCATTCCAGGGATGATGACGTGGTCTCCGATCGCCGAGGGCCGCCGTGTTGCGGTCGGTGTCTCGGTTGCCAGCCAGGCCAACCTGCTGGCTGACCTGGCGCGGCGGATGGCGTCGCGCCAGGGGTTCACGGTGGCGACCCTGAACCTTGATCACGTCGTCAAGCTGCGGTCGGATGTCCAGTTCCGCGAGGCCTATGCCGCGCACAGCCACGTCACGGCCGACGGAAACCCGATCGTCTGGCTGTCGCGGCTGGCGGGCGACGCGGTGGAGCTGGTGCCGGGTTCCGACCTGATCGACCCTGTCGTGGCGCTGGCCGCTTCAGCGGCGGTGCCGGTTGCCCTGTTCGGATCGACGGACGCGGCCCTTGCCGCTGCGCGCCGCGAACTCGAGGCGCGTCACCCTGGCCTTGCAGTCGTGCTGACCCTGGCCCCGCAGATGGGCTTCGATCCGACCGGACCTGCCGCCGATCAGGCGATCGCGGCCGTCCGCGACAGCGGCGCGCGGTTGTGCCTGCTTGCCCTGGGTGCGCCGAAGCAGGAGATCTTCGCGGCGCGGGCCGCGGCCGTGCTGCCCGAGGTCGGGTTCCTGTCCATCGGGGCCGGGCTCGATTTCCTGGCGGGCAAGCAGCGCCGTGCGCCGAAGCTGATGCGTGCGCTTGCGCTGGAGTGGCTGTGGCGGCTGGCCGGCAATCCGCGCCGTCTTGCCGCGCGCTATGCATCCTGTGCCGCGATCCTGCCCGGGCTGACCGTGGCAGCCCTTCGCGCGCGCGGGACGGCTCGGGTCGCCGCCCCATGACGACGCTGGCCTTCTTCACCTTTCCGCTGGTTGCGCTGGTCCTGTTCCGGATGTTCCGGCTGCCGGTGGCGATCGCGGCAACGGCGATCGGGGGCTACCTCGTGCTGCCGACGCAGGGGGGGTGGGACATCCCCGGCCTGCAGCCCATCGACAAGAACTCGATGCCGGCGATCATGGCGCTGGCGCTGGCGGCCATCCACGGGCGGAACGCGCCCGGGGTCCGCCCCGGATGGCTGCCCCTGTCACCGATGATCCTGTCGCTTTTTGCCTTGCTGCTTGTCGGACGTGTCGGGACATTCCTGACCAACGGCGATCCCCAGATCTTCGGGTCCACGGTTCTGCCGTCGCTGACCGCCTATGATACTCTTGCACGGATCCAGGCGCTCCTGTTCATGCTCGTGCCCTTCGTCCTTGCGCGCAAGTTCCTCGCGACACCCGAGGCGCACCGTGACCTGCTGGTGGTGATTGCTGTCGCGGGGCTGCTGTATTCGCTTCCCGCGCTCTATGAGGTGCGGATGTCGCCGCAGCTCAACAACATGATCTACGGCTATTTTCCGCACGACTGGATCCAGCACATCCGTCGGGACGGGTTCCGGCCGGTGGTGTTTCTGAACCATGGCCTCGTGCTGGGGATCTTCTTTGCCTGCACCGTACTTGCCGCGGCCAGCCTGTCGCGGGCCGGAGCAGGCGACCAGCGGGCGCTGTGGCTTGCCGGGCTCGTCTGGCTGGTCTTCACCCTGTACATGGCCAAGTCGCTGGGCGCGTTCGCAACCGCCCTGATGCTGCTGCCGGCTGTCCTGCTGGCACCGCCGCGCCTGCAGGTCCTGATCGCCGGAACCATCGGCCTTCTCATCGTGACCTATCCGATGTTGCGCGGCGCGGGGCTTGTTCCGATCGAGCCGATCATGAACTGGGCGCAGTCGATCAGCCCCGATCGCGCGGGCTCGCTGTATGTTCGGCTGTACAACGAGGAGAACCTCCTGGCGCGGGCCAACGAGCGGCCTCTGTTCGGCTGGGGAGGCTGGGGCCGGTCGTTCATCTTCGACGAAGAGGGGCGCAACATCTCGATCACCGACGGCTTCTGGGCCATCATCATCGGTGTGGGAGGATGGGTGCAGTACGTCGGCGAGTTCGGAATGCTGTGCTTTGCGCCCCTGGTCCTGGCGCTGCGGAGAAGGTCCTACGACATCTCGATGGCGACGGCGGGTCTGTCACTGGTGTTGGCGGTGAACCTGATCGACCTGATCCCGAATTCGGGCATCTCGGTCATCACATGGCTGATGGCAGGCGCGCTGGCGGGACGGCTGGAGCTGAGCCGGGCGACCCTTGCTGCGGACGGGGCACCGGCGACCGCCGAGACCGATCCGCAGCCGGCGCGGCCCGTGGGTCCGGCACTGGCGCGATCGGCTGCCGGGGCCGGGCCCCGGTATCGCCGGGAGCTTGTCGAGGTGCCGGCAAATGCGCCGCGGGCCGGGAACGGTCCGATCGACACCCGGCAGCAGACCCGGCCGCGCCTGGGGTACGCTCGGGATCTTGGTCCGACGGCCTCGAAGCCGGGGAGCAGGCCATGACGGGCGTCGCGGGACCGCTCCGCAGGATTGCGGTCGTCATCGTCAACTATGGCACGGCCGACCTTGCCGTGGCCGCCGTGGAAAGCGTGATGGCGCGGCGTCATGGCGGACGGACGGTCACCGTGCATCTGGTCGACAACGCGTCCCCGTCCGGTGACGGTGAGGCGCTGGCGCGCGAAATCGCGGCGCGGGGCTGGCACGAAACGGTCACGGTGTATCGCGAGACCGTCAATCACGGGTTCGGACGCGCCAACAACCTGGTCTTCAAGGCCCTGGCCAAGCGCGACGATGCGCCCGACGCGGTGTTCCTGCTCAATCCCGACGCATGCCTGGACAGCGAGGCGGTCGACGAGCTTGCGCAGGTCCTGGAGGTGCATCCGCGGGTTGGGTGTGCGGGTGCGCGCATTGCAAAGCCCGGAGGTATCCCGGTGACGGCTGCGTTCCGGTTCCCCACACTGGCCAGCGAGTTCTCGGACACGCTGGCATTCGGTCCGGTCGCACGCCTGCTTGCCCGTTCGCGGGTATCCCTGCCCCCCGAGACACCGACCGGTCCCGTCGGCTGGGTCGCCGGCGCGGCGGTCATGATCCGCTGGCAGGCCCTGAGGGACGTCGGCGGCTTCGATCCGGCCTTCTTCCTGTACTTCGAGGAGGTCGACCTGATGCGCCGCATCACGGCCGCGGGATGGCAGGTGTGGCATGTGTCCGAGGCGCAGGTCCTGCACGCGGAAGGCGCCGCTACCGGTGTGCGCAGCAGCGAGGCACGGGCCAAGGCTCTGCCGGATTACTGGTATGACAGCTGGTATCTGTATTTCACCAAGGCGCATGGCCCGGTCTATGCCCGGTTCTGTGCGTTGGCGCGGGTTACGGGCTGGACCTTGAACCGGGCCGTTTCGGGGCTGCGGCGCCGCGCCAGCAGCGCCCCTCCGCGCTGGCACGACGGCTTTTCGCGGCGGGTCATTCGTCCTCTGCTTGGCCTCGGTCCGATCGGGGACGGGCCGTGAACATGTCCGCGCCGGTGACCCCTCCGCTCTTGCCTCCCACCGCGAACGGTCTGCCCGATGGCAGCCGGAACGGGAATCCCGCGGGGATCGGGTTCTGGGCCCTGGTCCGGGAGGACTATCTGACCCACGGGATGGATCCGCTTTCGCAAGGGTTCTGGGCCCTGTTCTGGCACCGGTTCGGAAACATGCGGATGGATGTCCGGCCGCGGGTGCTGCGCGCGCCCCTGACGGTGATCTACCGGGTCATGTTCAAGGTGACCGAGTGGTTGTGCGGGATTCACCTGCCCTACAACTGCCAGGTCGGACGCAGGGTGCGGCTGGAGCATTTCGGCGGCATGATCCTTGCGCCCTATTCGATCGGGTCGGACACCGTCGTGCGGCATAACACGACCCTCGGGATCGCACGGACGAGCGACCTCGCCGGGCGGCCGGTCATCGGGGATCATGTGGACATCGGGGCAGGTGTGGTGATCGTGGGCGGTCTGACCATCGGACGCGGCGCCATCATCGGAGCGAACGCCGTCGTGACCCGGTCGCTTGCGCCCTATGCGGTTGCGATCGGCGCACCCGCCCGTGTGATCCGTTACCGCGATCCGGCCGAGATCGGGGACCATGGTCCGGTGCGCAGCGTCGGCAGCATCGAGGACCACGACGAAACGTCGATCGCGATCGGGTCCGGCGCGTGACCGCGACGGACAGGATCGGGGCCGTCGTGATCGGGCGGAACGAGGGGGATCGCCTGGTCCGGTGCATCGCGTCGCTGGCGGGGCGGGTGGCCGTGACGGTCTATGTCGATTCCGGGTCTACCGACGGGTCGGTGACCGCTGCGCGTGGCATGGGTTGCCAGGTGGTCGAACTTGACCGCGACCTGCCCTTTACCGCCGCGCGGGCACGCAACGCGGGCCTGGAGGCGCTTGTGTC
>DBBA01000111.1 GCA_002291955.1 Rhodobacteraceae bacterium UBA996
AGTTCTGGGACCGCGACGCGGACGCCGAATACGCCAAGGCCGGGATGGAGGGCTTCCAGCGCTTCCTCGTCCAGCCCGAGGCGCTCGAGGAAATCCTCGCGCAACTGGAAGCGACGCGCCTGCGGCTCTACCCGCAGTGACCTGACCATCGCGGGCGCCCCCTTGCCGGGGCGCCCGTCCGTCTTTCAGGGGGGGCAGAATGGCACAGGCCGTCTCGCGCACGCCGTCACGCTGGAACCAGCGCACGCTGGCCCCGTGGCTGTTCCTGGCGCCGGGCATGTTCATGTTCACGGTCTACGTGCTGTGGCCGATCTGCTCGAGCCTCCTCCTGTCGCTCTACGACTGGGACGGCCTCTACAACCGCGAGGGGCAGTTCACCGGCACCTTCGTCGGCCTTGCGAACTACCGCGAGCTGATGATCGACCCCGCGTTCGAGACCAGCCTGTGGAACAACCTCAAGTGGCTGGTCCTGTACATGCTGGCCCTGCCGATCGGGCTTCTGATCGCGGTGTTCCTGAACCAGACGGTCACCGGCATCCGGCTGTACAAGTCCCTGTTCTTCTTCCCCTTCGTGATCTCCCAGGTGGTCGTCGGCCTGATGTTCGCCTGGTTCTACGCGCCGCGCTTCGGCCTGTTCTACCTGCTGACCGAGGCCATCACCGGCGACGGCACGGCGATCCTCGCCGACCCCGACCTTGTCACCTACGGCATCATTGCCGCGGGACTGTGGCCGCAGATCGCCTATGTGATGATCCTGTACCTGACGGGCCTGAACAACGTCGCCCCCGACCAGATCGAGGCCGCGCGGCTGGACGGCGCCAAGGGCTGGAAGATGCTCTGGTACGTCATCCTGCCGCAACTTCGCCCTGCCACCTTCATCGCGGTGATCGTCACCGTCATCGGCGCGCTGCGGTCCTTCGACCTCGTGTCGATCATGACATCCGGCGGCCCCTTCGGATCGTCCCGCGTGCTGTCCTACTACATGTTCGAGATGGCGCTCGGCGAATTCGGGTTCCGCATGGGCTACGGCGCGGCCATCGCCGTCGTGCTGTTCGCCATCATGATGGTCTTCATCTCGGGCTTCATCTGGAAGATGTGGCGCGACGAGAGCGCGCGCTGAGGAGGGCCCCACGATGTTCCCGCGTCCCATCCAGCAGGCCAGCCCCGCGGCGCAGTGGCTGTACACCATCGCCCTGCCCGTCGCGCTGGTCATTTGGCTGTTCCCGCTGCTGGGCGTCGCGCTGACCTCGCTGCGCCCTGCGTCCGACCTTGCGCAGGGGAACTACTTCGGCATGCCGTCGGGCATCGCCTGGGAAAACTACGTCTACATCTTCACCGAGACGCCCATCGGCCAGTACATGCTGAACTCGCTCTGGGTCACGATCCCCACCGTGATCGGCGCGGTCGGCCTGTCGCTGATGACGGGCTTCGCGCTGGCGGTCTACGGGTTCAAGGGCAACATCCTGGTGTTCTTCCTGTTCGTCGCGGGCAACTTCGTGCCGTTCCAGATCCTGATGGTGCCGGTCCGCGACCTGACGCTGCAACTGGGCATGTACGACACCTGGTATGGCCTGGCGCTGTTCCACATCGCGTTCCAGACCGGGTTCTGCACGCTGTTCATGCGCAACTTCATCAAGGCCCTGCCGTTCGAGCTGATCGAGGCCGCGCGGGTCGAAGGCGTCACCGAATGGCGCATCTTCTGGTACATCGTGCTGCCCCTGATGCGGCCCGCCATCGCGGCCCTGTCGGTCTTGGTGTTCACCTTCATCTGGAACGACTTCTTCTGGGCCACCGTGCTGACCCAGGGGGTGGACAGCCAGCCGATCACGGCCGGGCTGTCGTCGCTGAACGGCCAGTGGATCGCCCAGTGGCACCTGGTGTCGGCGGGGTCCATCGTCGCCGCCCTGCCGCCCGTCCTGATGTTCTTCCTGATGCAGAAGCATTTCATCGCGGGCCTGACGCTGGGTGCGGTGAAGTGAACGGCCCCTGGCGGATCGACACCACCGGACCGGGGGGCGGCCAGACCCTGGTCGTGGCCAACGGACCGGGTGTGCCGCGCTGCATCTACTGGGGCGCGCCCCTGCCCCCGTCCGAGGATCTGGCCGCCCTCGATGCCGCGCAGGCCCGCGACCTGACGGGCGGGATGCTCGACCGCCTGCCCGACCTGTCGCTCTGCCCCGGCGCCGCGGGCGACAGCTGGCAGGGCAAGGCGGGGCTCGTGCTGCTCGACGCGACCGCGCAGGGCGTGGCCCTGTCCCTGCGCCTAGACCGGGTCGAGGCGGACGCCGACAGCCTGACCCTCGTCACCCGGGGCGAGGCCGCAGGCGGCCACATCACCCTGACCCACCGCATCACCGTGGCCGCCCCGGGCGTGTTCGCCCTGACCTCGCACCTGACCGCCGACCGCCCCGTGCGGCCGATGTGGCTGGCCGCCCCCGTCCTGCCCGGACCGCAGCATGGCCAGACCATCATCGACGTCTCGGGCCGCTGGATCGGCGAGTTCCAGTTGAACCACGCCCCGTGGACCCCCGGCCTGCACGAACGCGAGGCCCGCACCGGCCGGTCCGGCCAGGAACACCCGCCCTTCGCGCTGGTCCCCGAAACCGGCGCGACCGACACGGCCGGTGCCGTCCTCGGCATGGCCTATGGCTGGCCCGGCGGGCACCGCATGGTGGCCGAGGAACTGCCTGACGGCCGCCGCCAGATCCAGTGGGGCCATCCGGTCGGCGCCTACACCGCACCGGGCCTGTCGTTCGATACGGCGCCCCTCTACATCACCCGGTCCGACGCGGGCCTGAACGGCATCGCCCGCACCTGGCAGCGCTTCGTGCGCGACACGCTCGTGCCCTGGCCCGATGCGGCCCGGCCGCGTCCCGTCCACTACAACTGCTGGGAGGCGGTCTACTTCGACCACACGCTCGACCGGCTGGCCGACATCGCCACCCGCGCTGCGGCCCTTGGCGCCGAACGCTTTGTCCTCGACGACGGCTGGTTCGGGCGGCGTGACGACGATACCTCGTCGCTCGGCGACTGGACGGTGGACCGACGGAAATGGCCCGACGGCCTGCATCCACTGATCGCCCATGTCCATTCGCTGGGGATGACCTTCGGCCTGTGGGTGGAACCCGAGATGGTGAACCCCGACAGCGAGCTTTACCGCGCCCACCCCGACTGGGCGCTGGGACCGGCCGACCAGGTGACGGGGCGCCACCAGATGGTGCTGGACATGGGCCGGGCCGAGGTCCGCGATCACCTGTTCCACGCGCTCTCGGCGCTGCTGACCGAATACCCCATCGACTACCTCAAGTGGGACCACAACCGCCTGCTGCCGGTCGTCGATGCGGCGCAGGGCGACGGCATCCTGAGCCTTCTCGCCCGCCTGCGCGACGCCCATCCGGCCGTGGAAATCGAAAGCTGCGCCTCCGGCGGCGGCCGGATCGACTTCGGCATCCTGACCCGGACCCACCGCGTCTGGCTGTCGGATTCCAACGACGCGCTGGAACGGCTGCGCATCCAGCACGACGCCGCCCTGTTCCTGCCCGCCGCCGTCACCGGATCGCACGTCGGCCCGCGCGAAAGCCACACCTCGGGACGGGTCCTGCCGATGGCCTTCCGCGCCTGGGTCGCCGCGCAGCGCCACATGGGGTTCGAGATGGACCTGCGCGAACTGACCGAGGATGAGGCGCAGACGCTCGCCGCCGTCACCGCCTGGTGGAAGGCCAACCGCGCCTGGATGCTCGCGGGTGACATCCTGCGCCTGCCCCACCCCGACCCGAGCCTTACCGCTGAACTGCAACTGGCCGCCGACGGCAGCCGCTTCGTGGTCTTTGCCGGGCAGAACGCGGCCAGCGCGCAGGTCCTGCCCCGCCCCCTGCGGCTGACGGGCCTCGACCCGGCCGCGCGCTACCGCGTCCACCTGTTGAACCCGCAGGACGCCGCCCGCCACTCCCGCGGGCCCGTGGCGCTCAAGTCCGGGCCTCTGGACCTTAGCGGTGCCGCCCTGATGCAGGGCGGTCTGAACCTGCCCGTGGCCTGGCCCGCAACGATGTGGGTGATCGAGGGGGAACGGCTGTGACCGCAACCTTCCCGGACCTGTCCGGTGCGTCGGTCTTCATCACCGGCGGCGGGTCCGGCATCGGCGCGGCCCTGACCGAGGGGTTCCTGCGGCAGGGCGCGCGCGTCGCCTTCGTGCAGCGGTCCGACGGCACCGCCTTTGCCGACGCGATGGCGCAGGCGACCGGCCAACGCCCCCTGTTCATCCCTTGCGACGTGTCCGACACCGCCGCGCTGCACGCCGCCATCGCGCAGGCCGCCGCTGCACACGGCCCCGTCTCGCGCCTGGTCTGCAACGCCGCGAACGACCAGCGCATGGGCACGCTCGCCGTGACCGACGCCTTCTTCGACGACGCCATCGCGGTGAACCTCAAGCACTACCTGTTCGCCGCGCAAGCCGTGATCCCCGCGATGCAGGCGGCCCGCCACGGCGTGATCGTGCTCTATTCCTCGATCAGCTACATGATGCCGACCACGGGCTACCCGGTGTACCTGGCCGCCAATGCCGCCATCACCGGCCTTGCCCGGACACTGGCGCAGGAATTCGGCGCCGACGGCATCCGCGTCAACGCGCTGGCCCCCGGCTGGGTCCTGACCGACAGGTAGCGACGGCTGTGAGGGACGCCCGAGGGGCTGGCGGCCCATATCGGCCGG
>DBBA01000234.1:0-381 GCA_002291955.1 Rhodobacteraceae bacterium UBA996
GCCTCGGCCAGGGCCCGGTCGGCGACCCGGCGCGCCTCGCGCGCGGCGGCATCGTCGGCGGTGGCCTGCGCCAGACGGGCGCGCAGGTGCTCGTGCGCCTGGGCCGCGCCGGTGGCCCGCGCCACGGCTTCCTCCAGGTCGCGCTTCAGCACTTCCAGCCGGTTCAGTTGCGTCAGGCGCAGGGCCGTCGCGCTGGGCGCATCCGCGGCCGCGACCCGGTAGCCATCCCAGCGCCAAAGGTCGCCCTCGGCGGAAACCAGTCTCTGTCCCTGCGCAAGCAGACCCTGCAACCGCGGTCCATCGACGGCGGTCACCAGTCCGACCTGCGCAATCCGCCGCGCCAGCACCGGGGGAACCGACGTGACCTCGGACAGGGGCCGC
>DBBA01000234.1:699-16700 GCA_002291955.1 Rhodobacteraceae bacterium UBA996
CGTGACCTCGGACAGGGGCCGCGCGCCGTCGGGCAGGGCGGCCCCGTCGCTCGATGCCGGCATGTCCACCCAGCCCGTGCGCTGCGCCGCCCCGGCCAGCGGCGCCCGCAGGTCGTCGGCCAGCGCGGCGCCAAGCGCGCGTTCGAACCCCGGATCGACGCGGATCAGGTCCAGCACCTGACCGCCCTCGCGCGTGTCACGGTCCAGAAGCCGCATCAGCGCCTGTGACTCGGCCTTGAGCGCCTGCATCTCGCCCTCGGCCGCCGACCGCGAGGCGCGCACCTCGGCCTCGCGCCCTTGTGCATCCTCGCGCGCATCGTCGGCGGCACGAAGCGCAGCCTCGGCGGCATCCGCCTGTGCCTGCGCCCGACCCAAGGCTTCGGTCGCCGCCGACAACGCCTGCACGGCACGCTCGGCCGTCACGGTGGCGGTGGCGACCTCGGCCTCGGCGCGGGCATCGCCTTCGCGCGCGGCCGCGGCATTGCGCGTGGTCTCCTGCCGCAGGCGTTCGGCGGCCTGGTGACGGGCCGCCAGCCGCGCGGCCGCATCGGTCGCCTCGGTCAGGTCACCCTCGCGCGCGGCCAGCACATGCGCCGCCTCCTGCGCCCGCGCGTCGGCCGCCGCGATCCGCTCGGCCTCGCCGTCCCCGGTCTCGGCCAGTTCGGCCGCCTCGGCCTCGAGCCGCGTGATCGTGTCGGCGGCATCGGCGGTCAGCTGTTCCTCGTGCCGCGCATCGGTCTCCAGCTGCGCGGCCTGCGCCCGCAGCGCCGCGATCCGCCCCTCGGCCCGCTTCAGGTCGGCCTCGACCGTTGCCTGTTCCACCGTCAGGCGCTGCACCACGGCCGCGGCGATCCCGTCCTCCTCGCGCAGGGGCGGCAGCGCGGCTTCGGCCACCTCGCGCGCGGCGGCCGCCTCGCGCGCATGCCGTTCGGCGCCGGACGCCGCGGCCAGACGGTCGCGCAGATGCGCCACGGCCGTGGTGCGCGCCGCGTCCGCTTCCTGCCACCGGCGCCAGAGCAGCCCGGCCTCGGCCGCGCGCAAGCTGTCGCTGATCTCGCGATAGCGAGCCGCCTGCCGCGCCTGCCGACCCAGTGCCGCCAGCTGCTGGGCCAGCGCCTCGATCAGGTCGTCGACGCGGGTCAGGTTCCCCTCGGCCGCCCGCAGCCGCAACTCGGCCTCGTGCCGCCGCTGGTACAGCCCGCCGATGCCCGCCGCATCCTCGAGCACCCGCCGCCGGTTCTTCGGACGCGCGTTGATCAGCTCGGCGATCTGCCCCTGCCGCACCAGTGCCGGGGACTGCGCACCCGTTGCCGCATCGGCGAACAGCATCTGGACGTCGCGCGCGCGCACCTCCTTGCCGTTCACCCGATAGGCGCTGCCCACGTCCCGCGTGATACGCCGGATGATCTCCAGCTGGTCGGCATCGTTGAACCCCGCGGGGGCCAGCCGCTGTGCGTTGTCGATAGTCAGCGTGACCTCGGCGAAATGCCGGGCGGGGCGGGTCGACGCGCCCGCAAAGATCACGTCCTCCATCCCGTCACCGCGCATCGCACTGGCGCGATTCTCGCCCATCACCCAGCGCAGCGCCTCCAGCAGGTTCGACTTGCCGCAGCCATTCGGCCCCACGACACCCGTCAACCCCGGCGCGATCACCAGATCGGTCGGGTCGACGAAGCTCTTGAAGCCGTTCAGGCGCAGGCGCGTGAAATGCAAGGGAACCCCCGCTGGACCTGCGCAACTGTCCGGCCAGGGGCGAGCAGAGTCAACGTTGCGACCCCTGATATGGACGTTTCTACCCACTTATCCCCAAGATATGGGCCAATCCCCGCCTGCGCTCACCGGCCCATCCTGCCAGCCGCCGGGTCGGACTCCGGCCGCCGGGCGTCGCATTTGCCGCTTGACGTTCCCGGGCTGTCAGGATCACCTGACACTCGCATGGTTCCCCCGCCACGGGCAAAGCCCCGGGGGGATGAAAAGGGAATGCGGTGCGGACCGATCCTGACGGGAGGTCCAACGCCGCAGCCGCCCCCGCGACTGTATGCGGCGAGCGTGCCCCCACACCGCCACTGGGCAGTCCTGCCCGGGAAGGCGGGGGCCCGCCCTGACCCGCAAGCCAGGAGACCTGCCATGCGCGCAGTGAAACCCCCGCCGTCGGGTGTGACGGCACGGAGGATACGGACCATGCATATCGAAGAAGGCATCGTGACAGGTGCCAAGATCCTGCTGTCCTACGCGACAGCTGCGGGCGCGGGCGCCTGGACCCTTAAGCTCGCCTGGGATGCAGCCCGCGAACGCGGCCTGACCTCGCTCGCCGCGCGGGCCGCCATCGCCACCGGGGCGGTCCTCACGTTCTTCGAGGTGCTGCCCCACGTCCCCGTCGGCGTGTCCGAGGTGCACTTCATCCTCGGCTCGACCCTGTTCCTGATCCTGGGCGCGGCACCCGCTGCCATCGGGCTGGCGCTGGGGCTGCTGATCCAGGGCCTGTTCTTCGCGCCCTTCGACCTGCCGCAGTACGGCATGAACGTGACCACACTGCTGGTGCCCATGTTCGCCATTGCCGCGCTCGCCCAGCGTGTGATCCCCGCAGGCACCCCCTATGTGGACACGACCTATGTCCAGGCGCTGAAACTCTCGACCACCTACCAGGCGGGCATCGTTGGCTGGGTCGCGTTCTGGGCCTTCTACGGGCAGGGCGTGGACGCCTGGCAGGGCATCGTCACCTTCGGCGCGGCCTACATGCTGGTCGTCCTGATCGAACCCGTGGCCGATCTTGCCGTCCTGTGGGGCGCCAAGCGGATGCGCGGGCTCCAGGGCTCGGCCCTTGTGACCCCGCGCCTCCACGCTGCCTGACCGATGCGTCCGCGGCCTCCGTTCTCCGGGGGCCGCCTTTCCATGGAACAGACCCTGATGCCTGCCAAGATTCCCGCCACCGTCGTCACCGGCTTTCTCGGCGCCGGCAAGACCACGCTGATCCGCCACCTGCTGACCCAGTCCCACGGCCGCCGGATCGCGCTCATCGTCAACGAATTCGGCGACCTCGGCGTGGACGGCGAGATCCTGCGCGGCTGCGGGATCGAGACCTGCCGGGACGAGGATATCGTGGAACTGTCGAACGGCTGCATCTGCTGCACCGTCGCCGACGACTTCATCCCGACGATGGAAAAGCTCCTGAACCGCGCCGACCCGCCCGACCACATCGTGATCGAGACGTCGGGCCTTGCCCTGCCGCAACCGCTGGTCCGCGCGTTCTCCTGGCCCGGGCTGTCCACCCGCGTCACCGTCGATGGCGTGGTGACGGTCGTGGACGGCCGCGCCGTGGCCGACGGCCGCTTCGCCCATGACGAGGCCGCCGTGGACGCCCGCCGCGCCGCCGATGACAGCCTCGACCACGAGACGCCGCTGTCGGAACTGTTCAACGACCAGATCGCCTGCGCCGACCTGATCGTGGTGAACAAGGCCGACCTTCTGGCGATGGACGAGGCCGAGGACCTGACCGCCCGCCTGAAATCCGAAGCCCGCCCCGGCGTCCAGGTGATCCGGTCCGCGCACGGTGCGCTGCCGGTCCACGTGCTGCTGGGCCGCGGTCAAGGGGCCGAAGCCGACATGGACGCCCGGGGCGAGGTGCATCACCACCATCACCACGACGATGACGATGACGATGATGATGACCACGACGACGATCACCTCGACCACGGCCATGACGAATTCGAAAGCTTCGTCGTCACCCGCGGCGCCGTCGCCGACCCCCGCGCCTTTGCCGCGCATCTGGCCCGGGTGATCCGCGACCACGACATCCTGCGCCTCAAGGGCTTCGCCGCCGTGTCGGGCAAGCCGCTGCGCCTGACGGTACAGGCCGTCGGCCCCCGCGTGGACCACTACTTCGACCGTCCCCTGACCGCGACCGAGGCCGGAACCACCCGCCTGGTCGTGATCGGGCAAAAGGGCCTGAACCGCGCTTCCATCGAAGCGGCGCTGGCCGCATGACCGCCACTCTCACCATCGAACCCGCCCACCCCGAGGCCGCGCGCCCGCTGATCGAGGCATCGCATCGCCTGATGCAGGCGCTCTTCCCTGCGGAATCGAACCACTACCTGTCGCTCGACGCGCTGGCCGGTCCCGATGTCCGCTTCCTGATCGCCCGCGACGGTGACACGGTGCTGGGCTGCGGCGCGCTGAAACTCTGCGACGGCTATGGCGAGGTGAAGTCGATGTTCACCGCGCCCGACGGCCGGGGCCGCGGCATCGCCGCCGCGATCCTGACACGCCTCGAAGCCGAAGCACGGGCGGCGAACCTGCCCTGCCTGCGGCTGGAAACCGGCGATCTGCTGTACGAAGCGCATCGCCTTTATGCCCGCCACGGCTTCGACCTGCGCGGTCCCTTCGGCGACTACACCGACGACCCGCGCAGCCTGTTCATGGAAAAGCGGCTCTAGTCCTGCGCCTTCATCCTCTTCCAAATACCTCCGCGAGGGGCTCCCGCACCCTCCGCCCGCGCGCCGGTTGACCTGATGCACCTTCTCGCCTCCATTCCCGGCAGCCTCGACGACGGGCAGGCGACCGACCCGGGTCAGACCCCGGCCGAGGTGGTGGTGATCAGCGCCGCGGACACCGAGATCGCAGCGCTGGCGCTGGCGCGCGGGGAGATGCCCGATCCCCCCGGCCTGCGGCTGATGAACCTGATGCACCTGCGCCACCCCTATTCGGTGGACCTGCATCTGGATGCCTGCGCCACGGGGGCGCGGCTGGTGGTCGCGCGCGTCCTGGGTGGCCTGTCCTACTGGCGCTACGGGGCCGAGCAATACGCCGCCCGCCTGGCCGAAGCGGGGGTTCCGCTCGCCCTCCTGCCCGGCGACGACAAGCCCGACCCCGACCTGCGCACGTTGTCCACCGTGTCGGCGGCGGACTACGACGCGCTCTGGGCGTTCCTGGTTGAAGGCGGGCCCGAGAATGCCGCCGGGTTCCTGACACACGCCCGCGCCATCGCCCGCGATGAACCCCGCCCGCCCCCGGCGCGGCCACTGCTGCGCGCAGGCCTCTACTGGCCGGGCGAGGCGCAGGCGACGCTGGACACCCTTCGCGCCCGCTGGACCGACGGCGCCCCCGTGGTGCCCATCGTGTTTTACCGCGCGCTCGTGCAGGGCGCAGGCCTGCACCCCATCGACCGGCTGACGCGCGCGCTGCTGCTCCGTGGCCTGAACCCCATGCCGGTGTTCGTCGCCTCGCTCAAGGACCCGGTCAGTGTTGCGACGATCCAGACCCTGTTCCGGCAGAATTCGCCCGACACGATCCTGAACGCGACCTCCTTTGCCGTTGGCACGCCGGAACGCCCCGGCGACAACCCGCTGGCGGGGCCGGAGGCCAACGGCGCCCCGGTGTTCCAGGTGGTGCTGGCCGGCATGGCCGAGGACGCGTGGGAACAGGGCCTGTCCGGCCTGACCGCCCGCGACATCGCCATGAACGTGGCCCTGCCCGAGGTTGACGGCCGCATCCTGTCCCGCGCCATCGCCTTCAAGGGCGAAGCGTTCCACGACGACGCCACCCAGTGCCGCATCGCCACCTGGCGCGCGCGGGGCGACCGGGTGGATTTCGTGGCCGATCTTGCCGCAGCCTGGGTCAGCCTGCGCCGCACGCCGCGGGCCGACCGCCGCGTGGCGCTGGTGCTGGCGAACTACCCCAACCGCGACGGGCGGCTGGCGAATGGCGTCGGTCTGGATACACCCGCCGCCACGGTCCACGTCCTGCGCCTGCTGGCGGATGCCGGGTATCAGACCCTGTCCCTGCCCGAAACGCCTGCTGCCCTGATGGAACGGCTCATGGCCGGACCCACGAACTGGCTAACCGACCGGGCCGACCGGCAGGGCGGCGTGGCCTTGCCCATGGCCGACTACCTGACCCACTACAAGGCGCTTCCCTGGGCCGTGCGCAGCCGGATCGAGGATCGCTGGGGCCCGCCCGACACCGACCCCTTCATCGAAGGCGACGCCTTCAAGCTGTCCATTCTCACCTTCGGCAACGTCGTCGTCGGCCTGCAACCCGCCCGCGGCTACAACATCGCACCAAGCGACACCTACCACTCCCCCGACCTTGTCCCCCCGCACGGCTACCTCGCCTTCCACATCTGGCTGCGGCACGCCTTCGGGGCGCAGGCGATCGTCCACATGGGCAAGCACGGCAACCTCGAATGGCTGCCGGGCAAGTCGCTGGCGCTGTCGCAGGACTGCCTGCCCGAGGCGGTGCTGGGCCCGATGCCCCACCTCTACCCCTTCATCGTGAACGACCCGGGCGAGGGAACGCAGGCCAAGCGCCGCGCGCAGGCGGTGATCGTCGATCACCTGACCCCACCCCTGACCCGGGCCGAGACCTACGGTCCCTTGCGCGACCTCGAGGCCCTGGTGGACGAGTACTACGAGGCCGCGGGCGTGGACCCGCGCCGCCTGTCCCACCTGCGGCGCGAAATCCTGTCGCTGACCGATGCGACTGGCATCGGGCAGGACGCTGGGATGACGGGCGAAGACGAAGGTGCCGACCTGACCCGCCTCGACGCGTTCCTGTGCGACCTGAAGGAAGCGCAGATCAGGGATGGGTTGCACGTCTTCGGCCAGTCCCCCACTGGCGTGCAGGAACGCGACCTGACGCTGGCGCTGTTGCGCCTGCCCCGCGGGGACGGGCAGGGCGAACGCGCGTCGATCGTGCGGGCGCTGGCATCGGACCTGGGGCTGGGGTTCGACCCGCTCGATTGCGAGATGGCTGCGCCGTGGACCGGTCCCCGGCCCGAGGTTCTGGCGGGCACGGGCCTCTGGCGCAGCCACGGGGATACCGTGGAACGGCTGGAAGGGCTGGCGCAGAGCCTTCTTGACGGTCTTGCACCCCCGCCCGGACCGGCAACAGCCGCCGTTCTGGACTGGGCCAACGCCCAGCTTCGCCCCACCCTCGCCGCCTGCGGTCCGGCGGAAGGGGCTGCACTGATCCGGGGGCTCGACGGCCTCGCCATCCCCCCCGGCCCCTCCGGTGCGCCGACCCGGGGCCGCCCCGAGGTGCTGCCCACGGGGCGCAACTTCTATTCCGTGGACAGCCGCGCGGTGCCGACGCCCGCCGCATGGGCGCTGGGCTGGGCGTCCGCAAGCCTGCTGATCGAGGCGCACATGCAGCGCGAAGGCGACTGGCCGCGGGCGCTGCTGGTCACCGCCTGGGGCACGGCGAACATGCGGACCGGGGGTGACGACATCGCGCAGGCGCTGGCCCTGATGGGCGTGCGTCCGGTGTGGGACCAGGCCAGCCGCAGGGTGACGTGGTTCGAGATCATCCCTGTCACCGCGCTCGGCCGTCCCAGGGTGGACGTGACGCTGCGCGTATCGGGCTTCTTCCGCGATGCCTTCCCCGACCAGATCGCCCTGGTGGACCGGGCGGCACGCGCCGTGATGGCGCTGGATGAACCTGATGACCTGAACCCCGCCGCAGCGCGGGCGCGGACCGAGGGCGAAGCGGGGCAGTTCCGGGTGTTCGGGTCGAAACCCGGGGCCTATGGCGCGGGGCTGCAGGCGCTGATCGACGAGCGGTTGTGGTCCAACACGGCGGATCTGGGGGCCGCCTATCTCGACTGGGGCGGCTATGCCTATGGCGCGCAGGCCGAGGGGGTTGACGCGAAAGTCGCCTTCGCGGCGCGGCTGGGGACGGTGCAGGGGATCGTCCAGAACCAGGACAACCGGGAACACGACCTGCTCGATTCCGACGACTACTACCAGTTCGAAGGCGGCGCTGCGGCAGCGGTCCAGTCCTTGCAGGGGCGGGCGGTGCCGGTCTGGCACAACGACCATTCCCGCCCGGAGCGGCCGGTGATCCGGGCGCTTGAGGACGAGATTGCCCGGGTCGTGCGGTCCCGCGTGGTGAACCCCAAGTGGATCGCGGGCGTGCGGCGCCACGGATACAAGGGCGCGTTCGAGGTGGCGGCGACGGTGGACTATCTGTTCGCGTTCGCCGCCACGACCGGCGCGGTCCGGGGGCATCATTTTGATGCGGTCCACGCGGCCTATCTGGAGGATGAGGACGTGCGGGCGTTCCTGGCCGAGGCCAACGCGCCTGCCCTGCGGGACATCGCAGGGCGGTTGATCGAGGCGATCGACCGGGGGCTGTGGGTGCCGCGGTCGAACTCGGCGCGGGGGCTTCTGGAGAGCCTCGCGTGACCCCCCGGCGGCTGGGGCCGGACGACCCCGGGCTGGCTGCCGCGCTGGACCTGGTCCGGGGGGCGTTCGCTGACATGGACGGGGTGGTGGACCCGCCGTCATCGATCCATAGGCTGGATCGGGCCGGCATGGCGCGGGCGGCGGCGGAGGGCGAGGTGTGGGTGATCGGGGACCCGCCCCTGGCTTGCGTGACCCTGACCCCGGGGGACGGGCACCTGTATCTGGGGAAGCTGGCCGTGGCCGAGGCGGCGCGGGGGCGGGGGCTGGCGCGAGGGCTGGTCGACCTGGCCTGTGACCGGGCGCGGGCGATGGGCTTGCCCGAGGTGCGGCTGCAGACCCGCGTGGAGCTGACGGGGAATCAGGCGGCGTTCCGGGCCCTGGGGTTTCGGGAGGTCGGGCGGTCGGCGCATCCGGGACATGATCGGCCGACCTCGATCACCTATGCCCGGGCCGTCTGAGGGCTGGGTTTGTGCACATGTGCACAAATGGTCAAGTCATTGATCTGGAAAGACAAGATATGTGCACGTTAGGGTCTGGTTCACCATCCTTACCGCCACCCTGCGCACCCGGGCGTTGCCGGATCAGGAGCAATCGAGCGTCGCCTTCAGGATCGCCGGGTCGCCCGTGATGTCCCGCACGCGGCAGCCGGTGACCTGCTGCACGGCGATGCGGGCGTTGGCCGACACCTCGGCGAAGCTGGGGCGCCAGTCGCGGTTGAGGCGCAGAACCTCGGCCTCGGTCCCGCGGTAGTGCACGCCAAAGGTCATGCCCCCGACCTGCACCTGTTCGCTGTTCGCCCCGGCCATCGACAGGCTGGGGCTGTCGCAGGCGGCGAGGAGGAACGGGGCAAGGAGGAGGACGCGGCGCATGACCGGCAGGGTGCGCGCGGAAGCGTTAGGGAAGGGTTAACGGACAGGCGGATGCGCGAGGGGGAGGCCCCCGGGGTGGCAGAACTTGATCCAGATCAATTCGCGTTCCTGCATGTATGAGATGGACGCCGACGATCTTCCTGTCCCGGGTCGGGGCGGTCGGCCTGTCGGCCCCACCGTCCATGAGTGCCAACCCCCTGACGGTCGGCGTGGCGCTGTCGGTGGCGTTCGGCACGGCGGCGGTGCTGCACGTCTGGCTGAACAAGGGTCTGCTGGCCGCGCCCGCGGAACAGGTCCTGCCCGGATCGGTCGAGGCGGGGTTGCGGCCCCGCCTTTTCCTTTTGCGGGGCGCGTCCTAGGGTTCCCCCCAGCCCCGGAGGTGCCCCGCGATGATCCCTGCGCTGACGCTGCTTCTGATGTGCCAGCTGGCGGGCGAGGTCATTGCCCGCGGACTGGGGTTGAGCGTGCCGGGCCCGGTGATCGGGATGGGGCTGATCGTGGCGCTGTTCCTGGCCATGCCGCGGGTGGCCGAGGCGGTGCGCCCGGCAGCGGCAGTGCTGCTGGGGAACCTGTCGCTTCTGTTCGTGCCTGCGGGCGTGGGGATCGTCGGGCACCTGGACCGGCTGGGGGCGCAGGGTGTGGCGATCCTGACGGCGATTGTCGTGTCCACGGTGCTGGCGATGGTGGTGGGCGCGCTGGTGTTCGTGGCGGTCGCGCGGCTGGTGGGGCAACAGGATGGCTGAGTTCACCGACATCTGGAGCTACCTGTCGCAGGGGCCGCTGTTGTGGCTGACGGCGACGCTGGTGGCCTATGGCGCGGGGGATGCGCTGTTCCGGGCGTCGGGGCGCAAGCCGTATGTGAACCCGGTGCTGATCGCCGTCGTTCTGCTTGGCGCGGTGCTGTGGGGCACAGGCACGTCCTATGCCACCTATTTCGAGGGCGCGCAGTTCGTGCATTTCATGCTGGGGCCCGCGACGGTGGCGCTGGCGGTGCCACTGTATGGCAACCTTGCGCGGGTGCGGGCGACCGCGGTGCCGATGCTGGCGGCGCTGGTGGCGGGATCGGTCACGGCGATCGTGTCGGCCGTGGGGATCGCCTGGGCGCTGGGGGTGCGGGGCGAGACGCTGGTCTCGCTGGCGCCGAAATCGGCGACGGCCCCGGTGGCGCTGGGCATTTCCGAGGCGCTGGGCGGGTCGCCCACGCTGACGGCGGTGCTGGTGATCCTGACGGGCGTGACCGGGGCCATCGTGGCGACGCCGCTGCTCAACGCGCTGCGGGTGCGCGACTGGCGTGCGCGGGGGTTCGCCGTGGGCGTGGCCGCGCACGGGATCGGCACCGCGCGGGCGTTCCAGGTGAACGAGACGGCAGGGGCCTTTGCCGGGATCGGGATGGGGCTGAACGCGTTCCTGACGGCGCTGATCGCGCCGGTGGTAATCGCCTGGCTGGTATGAGGGAATGATGGACGAGAGCGAAGGACCGGCGGACGACGACGCGCGCCATGCCGCGAAGATGGCCAAGAAGAAGGCCGCGCGGGACAAGATCATGGCCGGAAAGACGCAGGAAAAGGGTCTGGTCATCGTCCATACGGGCAAGGGCAAGGGCAAGTCGTCGGCGGCGTTCGGGATGATCTTCCGCTGCATCGCGCATGGGATGCCCTGCGCGGTGGTGCAGTTCATCAAGGGGGCGATGGCGACGGGCGAGCGCGACCTGATCGCGGCGCATTTCGGCGACCTGTGCGCGTTCCACACGATGGGCGAGGGGTTCACCTGGGAAACCCAGGACCGCGCGCGCGATGTGGCCGCGGCGGGGCGCGCGTGGGAGGTGGCGAAGGACCTGATCCGCGATCCGGGCAACCGGATGGTGCTGCTGGACGAGATCAACATCGCGCTGCGGTATGAATACCTGGATGTGGGGGAGGTGCTGCGGTTCCTGGCCGAGGAGAAGCCGCCGACGACCCATGTGGTGCTGACGGGCCGGAACGCGGCCGAGGCGCTGATCGAGGCGGCCGATCTGGTGACCGAGATGGAGCTGGTGAAGCATCCGTTCCGGTCGGGGGTGAAGGCGCAGGCGGGGGTGGAGTTCTGAATGGTGCTGCTGGGGATCTGCGGCAGCCTGCGGAAGGGCAGCCTGAACCGCCTGCTGATGGGCGAGGTGTTCGCCGCCTGGGGTGGCGATGTGGCGGAGGGCGACATTCGCCTGCCGCTGCTCGATGAGGACCTGAAGGCGGAACAGGGTCTTCCGCCCGGGGTCGCGCGGCTGGCCGAGCAGATTGCCGCCGCGGCGGCGGTGGTGCTGGTGACGCCCGAATACAACCAGTCGATGCCGGGGACGATCAAGAACGCGCTCGACTGGGTGAGCCTCGCGCCGGGCAAGCCGTGGCTCGACAAGCCGGTGGCGATTGTCTCGGCCGCGGATGGGCGGGCCGGGGGCGCGCGGGCGCAGTATGCGCTGCGGCTGGCGATGACGCCGTTCCGGCCGCGGCTGCTGACGGGGCCCGAGGTTGCCGTGGCCCATGCGTCGAAGGAGTTCGAGGGCGGGCGGCTGGTGTCGGACCGGTATCGCGCGCAGGTGGCGGAGCTGGCGGGGCGGCTGCGGGCCGAGGCGGCGCGGGGGCCTGCGCTGCCGGACTAGGGTCTTGCACCCCGCCTGAGCCAGCGGCAGGGTCGCGGGCCATGGACGACGCGACCGGCATCGGCACCACGGTCACCTGCACCATCGACCCGGCGCGGGCGGCGGCGCTGTATGCCACGCTGGGGCTCGACCGGGCCGCGCCGTCGTCGGGCGATGCGCTGATCCCGTTTGCGCATCAGGTGTATTTCTGGGGTGCCCGGCCGCCGCACGCGCTGGGCCGCGACGGGCACCCGGCGCCCGGGGCAGGGCCGGTCCCCGACCTCGGGTTGCCGCGACGCATGTGGGCGGGTGGGCGGCTGGTGTTTCACGGGGCCTTCCGGGCGGGGGTGCGGGCGGAGAAGCACAGCACGTTGGCCGCCGTGACCCGCAAGACCGGGCGATCCGGGCCGCTGGCGTTCGCGACGCTGCGCCATGACATCCGGCAGCGGGGGGCGCTGGTGGTGACCGAATGGCAGGACATCGTCTATCGCGCCGATCCTGCCCCGGGCGAGCCGCCGCCCGATCCCCCCGTTGCACCAAGGGACGAAACAAGCCGAAACAGGGTCGATTTCGACCCGGTCCTGCTGTTCCGCTACTCGGCGCTGACGCTGAACGGGCATCGCATCCACTATGACCAGCCCTATGCCCGCGAGGTCGAGGGCTATGGCGGGTTGGTCGTCCACGGGCCGCTTCTGGCGCAGCTTCTGATGCTGAAGGCGGAGGCCGAGGGCGGCCCCTTGCGCGAATTCACCTTTCGCGCGACCGCCGCGCTGGTGCATACCGAAAGCGCAGAGTTGTGCCGCAAGGGGCAGGACCTGTGGGTGCGGGGGCCGGACGGGCGCCTGTGCATGACTGCCACCGCCCGCTGACGCCGCCCGCTGAAACCGCCCTGTGAGAGGACCGCCATGGCCGCCGACCGTACCACGCCGCTGCTGGCCGTGCTGTTCGATGCCGACAATGTCTCGGCCCGGCATGCGGAGCCGATCCTGAAGGAGATCACCAGCTACGGCGAACCCGCGCTGCGCCGGGTCTATGCCGACTGGTCAAAGCCCAGCCTGAAGGGCTGGGTCGAGACGTCCCGCAAGCTGGGGCTGGTGACATACCAGGAAAGCGCCAACACCGTGGGCAAGAACGCCAGCGACATTGGCCTGGTGATCGACGCGATGGACATCCTGCATTCCGGCCGCTTCGACGGGTTCGTGCTGGTGTCGTCCGACAGCGACTTTACCCGGCTGGCCGCGCGCATCCGCGAACAGGGGCTGGAGGTCATCGGGATCGGGATGGAGAAGACGCCCGAGTCGCTCAAGAACGTGTGCAACCGGTTCGTGCTGATCGAGAACATCGTGGACGAGCCGCCGCCCGCTCCCGAACGCGGTGGCCAGCCGCAGGCGCAGGCGACGCCCAGGAAGCCCGCCAAGGATGCGATCCCGCTGATCCTGCGCGCGATGGAGCGGATCGCGCAGGATGACGAGTGGTACACGCTGGGCGCGCTCGGCCAGCATATCCAGGCCGAGAACCCGGATTTCGACAGCCGCAGCTACGGCAAGAAGAAGCTGAGCGACCTGATCGAGGAACTGAAGCGGTTCGAGACGAAGAAGCAGGGCAACCAGCTGATGGTGCGGCGGGTGGACTGACGGGGGTTGCGACGCGGGGCTGGACCGCTAGATTAGAACAGTTCTAACCTTCGGGGTCCGCCATGATCACCGCCCTGACCGGCCGCCGCCGGTTTTCCGACCTGTCCGAGCGCGAGGTGCTGGCGCTGGCGATCTCGTCCGAGGAGGACGACGCCGCGATCTATCGCACCTATGCGGAACGGCTGCGGGCGGAGTACCCCGCCAGTGCCGCGGTGTTCGAGGGGATGGCGGCCGATGAGGACGGGCACCGCCAGCGGCTGATCGAGATGCTCAAGCGCCGGTTCGGCGACACGATCCCGTT
Organism: Rhodobacteraceae bacterium UBA996; assembly: GCA_002291955.1. Classification (GTDB taxonomy): domain Bacteria; phylum Pseudomonadota; class Alphaproteobacteria; order Rhodobacterales; family Rhodobacteraceae; genus UBA996. The sequence goes on from DBBA01000234.1 coordinate 14,295, forward strand.
GATCCGGCGCGAGCATGTGGCGGGGTTCCATGCCCGCCGCCCGGTCTGGCTGGTGGAGAACCTGTCGCTCGACACCATCCGGGGCGAGGCCCGCGCCATGGAGGCCCAGGCGGAGCGGTTCTATCATCTGGCGGCGCAGTCCACGACCGATGCCGACACGCGCAAGCTGCTGGGCACGCTGGCGGCGGCCGAGGCGGGGCACGAGGTCAAGGCGGAACGGCTGGTGGCCGAGCATCTGGGCGAGGAGGCCAAGGGCGAGGAGGATCAGGCCGCGCGGCGGCAGTTCGTGCTGACCTGGGTCCAGCCGGGGCTGGCGGGGCTGATGGACGGGTCCGTATCCACGCTGGCGCCGATCTTTGCCACCGCCTTTGCCACGCAGGACACGCATACGACGTTCCTGGTCGGGCTGGCGGCATCCGTCGGGGCCGGGATTTCCATGGGCTTCACCGAAGCGGCCAGTGACGATGGCGTGCTGTCGGGGCGCGGGTCGCCGGTGAAGCGGGGGATGTCCGCGGGCGTGATGACAACGCTGGGCGGGCTGGGGCACGCGCTGCCCTACCTGATCCCCGATTTCTGGACGGCCACGATCATCGCGATTGCCGTGGTGTTCGTGGAGTTGTGGGCGATCGTGTGGATCCAGAACCGGTTCATGCAGACCCCGTTCCTGCGGGCGACGTTCCAGGTGGTGCTGGGGGGGGCCCTGGTGTTTGCCGCGGGGGCGCTGATCGGGGGCGGCTAGACGCGCAATCCGACCGGAGGGGAGCGAGCATCGACCAGATTGCGCGCCAGGCTAGGTGCCCCAGCCGTCCGACTGCATCTCCATCAGGCGGCTGGCGGTGCGGGCAAATTCGAAGCTGCCCTCGCCCTCCAGATACAGCCGGTCGGGCACGTCGGCGGCGGTGGCGATCAGGCGCACGCGGGCCTCGTAGAGCGCGTCGATGAGCGTCACGAAGCGGCGGGCGGGGTTGTAGTTCGCGGACGACAGGCGCGGGATGTCGGTCAGGACCAGCACGCGGATGGCGGCGGCGATGGCGAGGTAGTCGGCGGGGCCCAGCGCGCGACCGCACAGGTCCCAGAACGTGGCGCGGGCGACGCCGTTGGCGGATTCGGGAAGGGTGACATCGCGGCCCTGCACGCGCAGGGTCAGGGGGGCGACAGGGGTGCCGGCGGTCAGGTCGCGCCACAGGGCCAGTGCGCTGGCCTGTGCGGTGGCGTCGTTCGGGCTGAAATAGACCCTTTGGCCGCGCATCCGGTCCTGGCGGTAGTCGGTGGGGGACGCCAGGTGATGCACCACCATCCGTGCCTTCAGCAGCGCGATGAAGGGCAGGAACAGGGCGCGGTTCAGCCCGTCCTTGTACAGGTCGTCGGGCGGGCGGTTGGATGTCGTCACCACGACCACGCCCGCGTCCATCAGCATCTGGAACAGGCGGCCGACGATCATCGCATCGGTGATGTCGGTGATCTGCATCTCGTCGAGCGCGAGGACGCGGATCCCCTCGGCTAGGCCCGCGCCCACGGGGGCGAGTGCGTCGTCCACGCCGCGGGCGCGGGCGGCGTTCATGCGGGCGTGGACGTCCTGCATGAAGGCGTGGAAGTGGACGCGGCGGATGCGGTCGGTCAGGGACCCGGCGAACAGGTCCATGACCATCGACTTGCCGCGCCCGACCCCGCCCCAGAGGTACAGGCCCTTGGGTGGTTCCGGCGCCTTGCGGAAGAAGGTGGAGAGCGTCCGCGGCAGGGGGGGCGTCGCGGCCCAGGCGCGGATGAGGCCGAGATGCGGCAGCACGGCGCGCTGGGCCGCGTCGTCGCGGATCAGGCCCGCGGCCACCCGGGCGGAATAGAGGTCGGAGACGGTGGTGGGCATGGGCGTCCCTTCGCGCGCGGGGCCGACATAAGGTGTGGTGATGCCACCCCGCAAGGACGCTGAATTGACGTGGCGCGCGCAAAGGCGCAGCGTCGGCTTCCCTGATCCGAGGTTCGCCATGACCGACCGCGCCCTGCCGCCCCGTGCCGCGCTGATGACGCCGGTCCTGATCGCGGGCTCCGTCATCATCCTGGTGAGTTTCGCCGTGCGGGCGAGCTTCGGGGTGTTCCAGATTCCCATCGCGCAGGATCTGGGCTGGCTGCGGGCGGATTTCTCGCTGGCGCTGGCGATCCAGAACCTGGCCTGGGGGATTGCCACGCCGATCTTCGGCGCGCTGGCGGAACGCATCGGCGACCGGCGGGCGGTGGTGATCGGAGCGCTTCTGTATGCGGCGGGGCTGGTGGCGTCGGCGTTCGCCGTCACGCCCGGGGCGCATCAGGTGCTGGGCATCGTGATCGGGTTCGGCATTGCCGGGACCGGGTTCGGCGTGATCCTTGCCGTCGTGGGCCGCACCGCCGCGCCCGAGCACCGGTCGATGGCGC
>DBBA01000225.1 GCA_002291955.1 Rhodobacteraceae bacterium UBA996
AGGCCTTCCAGCAGGAAGACGCTGCCGTAGCCAAGGGCGTGCGAGCCGGTGATGGCCCGGGCGATGTCGGCCATGGCGGTCCCGGCGAACGATCCCACGCCGAACCCGATGGCCTGTGCTGCGCCGAACAGGCCCATCCGGGCGCCTTCGCGGGCTTCCGATCCGTCGCGGGCCAGACCCATCATCGCGCCGATGGCGGCGACAGCGAAGACCCCGTTGGCAAGGCCCAGCGTGAAGATGTTCAGGGCCAGCGGCCAGTGCGGGGCGTGCTGCGCGCCATATGCCAGCGCCAGAAGCGCCGCGCCCGACAGCAGGCATCCGCCCGTGATCCATGTTCGCAGCGACACATGGGCGACACGGGCAAGAAGCGTGCCCGAGGCCAGCACGACCAGCATCCCCGTCAGCGCGCCTGCGTGGTGTTGCCCACCCAGCGCGGTGGACTGCCCTACCGTCAGGCCGAAGACATGGCCTGCGAAGGGTTCAAGGATCAGGTCCTGCAGGTTGTAGGCGAGCATCGAGGCGAAGACGAACAGGGTAAAGGCGCGGGTCCGGGGTTCGGCCCACAGCTCGCGCACCACGGCGCGGAACGGCAGCTGGCGTTTGGGCGCAGGGCGGGTGATGGTGCGTTCCTGCCCCCACAGACCCGCCAGCGTCAGCAGGATGGCGATGGCGGACACGCCCGCGGTCACGGTGACAAGGCGCGCGGGGGTGTAGGGGTCCAGGAGTTGCCCGGCGGCAATGCCGGTCGTGGCCAGCCCCGCGATCATCAGGATCCAGACCGCGCTGCCCGCGGCGGCCTGCCGGGGCTCTGACACGCGGGCGGCGAGCAGGGCCAGCAGGTTCGTCCCCGCCGCGCCGATGCCCAGCCCGATCAGAAGGAACGACGGGACAGCGGCGGCGATCCCCCAGCCGGGCGACCGGCCCATCAGGCCGACCGACAGCGCGGCGGCAACAGCCCCCAGCGCCAGAACGACGATACCCCCGACGATCCACGGTGTCCGCCGCCCGCCCTGGTCCGCGCCGTGGCCGAAGGTCGGGCGCAGGAACTGGGTGGCATAGTACACCGACACCAGGAACCCCGGCAGGATCGCGGGTAGCGCCAGTTCCACTACCATCACGCGGTTCATGGTGGCGGTGGTCAGCACCACGATGGACCCGAGCGCCATCTGCACAAGGCCAAGGCGCAGGATATTGGGCCAGGACAGACCCTGTCTTGCGGTCATGGCACGATCTCCAGCGTGCGGACGGCGAACGCCGTCACCATCATTCCGGACACGTAGAACAGGACGCCCGTGCCGTTGTACCAAGGTGCCTTGCCCCGCGGGTCGCGGAACAGGACGGTCATCGCCCAGACCTGCGCGCCGATCAGCGCGGCAACGGCCAGCGCGTGCAGGGGGCGGTCCCAGATCATGAGCATGGTCACGACCAGCACCTGCGGCACGGCCATCGTGATGCAGGCAACACGGGCGGCCACATCGGGACCAAGGACCGCGGGCAGGGACCGCACGCCGGTCGCACGGTCGCCCTCGATCGCCTTGAAGTCGTTGAGCGTCATGATGCCGTGAGCGCCGATGGCATAGAGCGCGGCCACCGTGACCACGAAGAACGATGGCGCGCCTGCGGCCAGCACCGCCGCACCCGTGAACCACGGCAGCCCTTCATAGCACAGGCCGACAAGTCCCGGTCCCCAGAAGCCCGACCGCTTCAGCCGCACGGGTTCAGCCGAATAGGCCCAGGCGGCGGCGACGCCCACGACCGTCGCGCCAAAGCCCCAGGGGCCCAGCGTCCAGCCAAGCGCCAGCGACAGCGCCGACATCGCCAGCGCAATCCACAGGCCCCAGCGGCCCGGGATGCGGCCCGAGGGGATCGGGCGGTGCGGTTCGTTGATCGCGTCCACATGCCGGTCGCACCAGTCGTTCGCGGCCTGGCTCATCCCGCAGACGACGGGGCCGGCCAGCACGATGCCCAGCAGGACAAGCCCCCAGTGGTCGAGCGGCGACACGCCCGACGACACGATTCCGCAGAGATAGGCCCACATCGGCGGGAACCACGTCACCGGCTTGATGAGTTCCAGCGCGGCGGCGGGCGTGGGAGTACTGCGGGGGTGTATGTTATCGCTGACAGCCATGCTGTAAAGTAAACCTTACAGTCCGTCAGGTGGCAAGACATCTTTGGGGGTGCGACAGCGCGCCCCGGGACGTGTCCGCGTCGGGAAGGGATCAGTCCGCGTCGCGCGCGATCAGGCCGTACTTGCGCAGCTTGACGTACAGGCTCTGCCGCGACAGGCCCAGCATCTCGGCCGCCGCGACGCGGTTGTTGCGCGTCAGTTCCACGGCGGTCTCGATGCACATCTTCTCGACCACGTCGGTCGTCTCGGCCACGATATCCTTGAGCGAGGCGGACCCGACCAGTTCCATGACGCTTTTCACCCCGGCCTCGGACATCGCCACGCCGGACTTGCGCAGCGCTTCGGCGCGGCTGGCGTCGCGCAGCACGAAGACCATGCAGGGGTGCGTGCGGTCGTTCAGCCAGGTGGTCGAGACCTCGACGGCGACCTGGCTGCCGAAGCTCGACTGGACCTTGGTCGTGTACAGCCGCATCTGGCCGGTGCGTGCGGCGTTGTCGATCATGACCTTGAGGTCCACCGCCCCCCGCATCAGGAAGTCGCCCAGCGACTTGCCCTTGACCAGCCCCGGAAGGGCCACATCGGCGAGCGTCAGGAATTCCTCGTTGGCGGACCGGATCAGCCCCTCGCGGTCGGTGAAGACGATCGCTTCGGGACCCTGATGGTACAGTGCGGCCAGGTTCTCGGCCAGTTCGTCGGGTGCCGGCTCCTCGGTTCCCATGCGTTCGAACCGCAGCAGGAACATCCGCGACCCGCCGGCGCGGAACAGCGAGGGATGCACGATGACGGGCTGACGGGTCCTAGCCGTGACCAGGGCAAGGCCGGACCCGCCTTCGGCCATCGCCTCGGTCGACAGCCGGTCGATCAGGTCGGGCGCCGCGCTGTCGGTGTCGAACAGGTCGGCGAGCGATTGCCCGGCAAGATCGTCCCGCTTGACGCCAAGCTGCGTGGCCGCCGCGCCGTTTGCATCGCTGACCCGCCCGGTCGAGACGGACGCAAAGACCAGCGGTTCGCGTGTCGTCTCGAGCAGCACGCGATAGCGGGTGTCGAACTCGCGGTGGGCTTCGTAGTCGCGTTCCAACGCCAGTTGCGCGCGGACAAGCTGCTGCTGCATCTCGGCGACGGGGCGCAGGTCGCGGCCCAGCATCAGCAGCGCGCCGTCGGGGCCGATGTGGTGGAACGTGTAGCGGACCGGGAATTCCCAGGTGCCGTTGTCGGCGTGGTTGACCTCGATCGCGGGCGACAGCTCGTCCCCCGTGCCGAGCGATTCCAGGATGCGGTCGATCTTGGCGTGGCTTTCGCGGGTCAGCACCTCGCGGATGTCGCGGCCTTCCCAGTGCGACAGCTTTTCGAACGAGTCGTGTACGGGGTTCACGAGGACCGACAGGATCTCGCCCACGTCCGAGATGACCAGCGACACGTCCGCCGCCGAGGCGATGATCCCGCCAAGCAGATCGGGAGCAATGAGCGGGATCGTCCCGCCGCTCCAGTATTTGACACCCCTGGACGTCACTCTTGCAGGTTCGGCCTGGGAGGCCGACTCCTTCCCGGTCAGGCCGTTATCGCGCTGCGTCCGTCGCCGTGCATGGAAATCGTCAGATCGCACAGGCGCAGCGCCTCTTGCAGGTCGTTTGTAATTGCATCCGCACCGGTGTCGACCCCGACGTGATCCGTAGCCGCAAGCGCAGCCCCGCCGATCATCACTCGGATCGAGTACCCGCACCATGTCCGCAGTGTTTCAACCAGATCACGCGCGGATTCAAGTGTTTCGCGCCGGGACAGGGACAGGCAGACCGCGGCGAACCGCTCGGATTGCAGACGCGACTTCAGGCGGGCGCGGGACTCGCCCAGGCTGAGCACCGGTTCCAGTCCGGCGCGGCCGAGTTGCGAGGCAAGCGCCATCGCGCCAAGCGTGTGCTGCTCGCGGTCCAGCACCACCACCAGCACGGCAGGCGGCAGCGCGCCGCGACCGGCATAGGGCATCGTGACATGCGCGCGCGTCAGGTTGCGCATCAGGCTTTGCAGCCGCGCCGCGGCAACGGACACCCGCGCAAAGCCCGCGCGGTCGTCGCACCAGTCGGCGCCGATATGCTGCGCGGCGGCGGGGATCAGGGCATCCACGATCACGTCGGACGGAATCCGCGATTGCCGCATCTGTTCGACCAGCGCCGCCATCGGGGCATCGTGTTCGGACAGCGCGGCTTCGACCATCCGTTCGATCCACGGGGCGTTCGTCGTGCCCCGACCTTCGGCGGCCCGCAGCGCGACCATCGAAAGGGCGCGCGCGGCCAGCGATTCGGAGATGTCCGAAACCGCGGGTCGCAATCTTGCCCGGCCGGTTCCCTGGCGTGACGACATGGTCCGCTCCTGGTGGGCCGTCTGGCCGACACGCATCACAGGATGCGGCACGCCGGACAAACCCTGCGGAAGTTTCGCCTGTTGACCGGTGATTGTCAAAGCAAATTGACACCCGATCACGGGCTGGCCCGCCGCGCGGCGGAATGAAGCATGTCGCCTTTTACAGATCAACAACTTGCGGACCCGTTCAGGCGGGAAAGCCCAGAAGCGTCTGCCGAGGCGGACAGCCAAAGTGTAAGTTATAATTGACACTCCAAGCCGGGCGGCGTTAGCTTCCGACCTGACAGGCGCGAAGGACGACGACCGATGTCTCACCCCCCACGAGCCAAGGCCGCACGGCTTTACACGCCGGAACAGCGGGCCCGGCGCGACGCGACCGTCTGGACGGTCGTGCAGGGGATTCTGGCGCCGGTGCAGTTCCTGGTGTTCCTGGTCTCGCTGGGGCTGGTCCTGCGTTACCTGGCAACCGGCGATGGATATGCGGCGGCGACCGTGTCGATCCTGGTCAAGACCGGGCTTCTCTACACCATCATGGTGACCGGGGCGATCTGGGAGAAAGTCGTTTTCGGCCAGTATCTTTTCGCCCCCGCCTTCTTCTGGGAGGACGTGTTCAGCTTTGCCGTGATCGCGCTGCACACGGCCTATGTCTGGGCGTTGTGGACAGGTGCCGCGGGGCCTGCCGGGCAGATGGTGATCGCGCTGGCGGCCTATCTGGCCTATGCGATCAACGCCACGCAGTTCCTGATCAAGCTGCGCATGGCGCGGCTGGATGCCGAGGCGCCGGCATGACCGACCTCGCCCCACTTCCCGCCGGTTCCGGTTGCCGCGACGTGCCCGTGCTGAAGCAGCGCGGGCAGCGCGAGGTGTTCTGCGGCCTGACGGGAATCATCTGGCTGCACCGCAAGATGCAGGATGCGTTCTTCCTGGTGGTGGGCAGCCGCACCTGCGCGCACCTTCTTCAGGCCGCCGCGGGCGTGATGATCTTTGCCGAGCCGCGCTTTGGCACCGCGATCCTCGAGGAAAAGGATCTGGCGGGGCTGGCCGATGCGAACGTGGAGTTGGACCGCGAGGTGGCGCGGCTGCTGTCCCGCCGCCCGGACATCCGGCAACTGTTCCTTGTCGGGTCCTGCCCGTCCGAGGTCATCAAGCTGGACCTCGCGCGCGCGGCCGAGCGCCTGAGCGCGGCGCACGCGCCGCATGTGCGGGTGCTGAACTATTCCGGGTCCGGCATCGAGACGACGTTCACCCAAGGGGAAGACGCCTGTCTGGCCGCGATGGTGCCGGTCCTGCCCGCGACGGATGCGCGGCAGTTGCTGGTGGTGGGCGCCCTGCCCGACGTGGTCGAGGACCAGATGCTGGGCCTGCTGGCCGATCTGGGCGTGGGCACGGTGCGTGTGCTGCCCGCCCGGCGGTCCTCCGCCCTGCCTGCGGTGGGTCCGAACACGGTGGTCGTGCTGGCGCAACCGTTCCTGGGCGACACGCTGGCCGCGCTGGAACGCCGGGGTGCCCGCCATCTGCCCGCACCCTTCCCGTTCGGCGAGGAAGGGACGACCCAATGGCTTGCCGCCGTCGCGCGCGAGTTCGGTGTGCCGTCTCAGACGTTCGACGCCGTGACCGCCGCCCCCCGCGCCCGTGCGCGCAAGGCGGTGGCCGCGGCGACGGAAACCCTGCGCGGTCGGTCGGTCTTCTTCTTCCCCGACAGCCAGCTGGAAATCCCGCTGGCGCGGTTCCTGACGCGGGAATGCGGCATGACGGCGGTCGAGGTCGGCACGCCCTATCTGCACACCGCCATCGTCGGTCCGGACCTTGGGCTGCTGGCCCCCGGCCCGGTGATCTCGGAAGGGCAGGACGTGGACCTGCAACTGGACCGTGCCCGTGCCGCGCGGCCTGACCTGACGGTCTGCGGTCTGGGGCTGGCCAACCCGCTGGAGGCCGAGGGGCTGACCACCAAGTGGGCCATCGAACTGGTGTTCACGCCGGTGCATTTCTACGAACAGGCGGGCGACCTCGCCGGTCTGTTCGCACGCCCCCTGCGCCGCAAGGCGGTGCTGAAGGCGGGGGTGCCCGCATGAAGCTGACCGTCTGGACATACGAAGGCCCGCCCCATGTGGGGGCGATGCGGGTCGCGACGGCGATGCGGGGGCTGCACTATGTGCTGCACGCGCCGCAGGGCGATACCTACGCCGACCTCCTGTTCACCATGATCGAACGGCGGGATCGCCGCCCGCCCGTGACCTACACCACGTTCCAGGCGCGCGATCTGGGGGCCGATACGGCCGGCCTGTTCCGCAGCGCCTGCCGCGATGCGTTCGACCGGTTCCGCCCCGAGGCGATGATCGTGGGTGCCTCGTGCACCGCCGAGCTGATCCAGGATGATCCGGGCGGTCTGGCCGAGACGATGGGCCTGCCGGTGCCGGTGATCCCGCTGGAACTGCCGTCCTACAGCCGGAAGGAAAACTTCGGCGCGGACGAGACGTTCCTGCAGATCGTCCGCGCGCTGGCGAAACCGATGGACCGGACGCCCCAGTTCAGCGTGAACCTGCTGGGACCGACCGCGCTGGGCTTCCGACATCGTGACGATGTCGAGGAACTGCGGCGGCTGATCGAGTCGCTGGGCATCGCGGTCAATGTGGTGGCGCCGTTCGGCGCGACGCCCACCGACATCGCCCGGATGGGGGCGGCGCACGCCAACGTGCTGATGTATCCCGAGACCGGCGAAAGCGCCGCGCGCTGGCTGGAAAAGACTCTATCCCAGCCGTGGACGAAGACCGTGCCCATCGGCGTCGCCGCAACGCGCGCCTTCATCGGCGAAGTGCTGGCGCTGGCGGGCCGGGATGCGCTGGTCGACGAAAGCCGCTTGCGCCTGCCCTGGTGGTCGGCTTCGGTCGACAGCACGTACCTGACCGGCAAGCGGGTGTTCGTGTTCGGCGATGCCACACATGCCATGGCGCTGGCCCGGGTCGCCCGCGACGAGATCGGGTTCGAGGTGGTGGGCCTGGGCTGCTACAACCGCGAGTTCGCCCGGCCGATGCGGGTTCTGGCCAAGGAGTTCGGTCTCGAGGCGCTGATCACCGACGACTACCTGGATGTCGAGGCCGCGATTGCGGCTGCGGCACCCGAGCTGATCCTGGGCACGCAGATGGAGCGGCATACGGCCAAGCGCCTGGGCATCCCTTGCGCCGTGATCTCGGCCCCCGTGCATGTGCAGGATTTCCCCGCCCGCTATTCCCCCGTGATGGGGTTCGAAGGCGCGAACGTGCTGTTCGACACGCTGGTGCATCCGCTGGTCATGGGGCTGGAAGAGCACCTGCTGACCATGTTCCGCGACGACTTCGAGTTCCACGATGCGGCCGGGCCGAGCCATCATGGCGGGCATGCGCCGCGCGCGGTGGCCGAGGATTCCACGGGTGCATCGAAGCCGACGGCAGAGGCGCCGGCAGAGCCTGTCGTGTCCACGGTGGGCGTCGTCTGGCTCCCGGCGGCCGAGAACGAGCTGAAGAAGATCCCGTTCTTCGTGCGCGGCAAGGCGCGGCGGAACACGGAAGCCTATGCGGCGCAAAAGGGTGTGACCGCGATCAGCGTCGAGACGCTGTACGAAGCGAAGGCCCACTATGCGCGATGACGGGCACATCCGGGGCGCGCTGCCCGGCTACCGCGTGGTGATCGTCACGCTGGACAGCCATGCGGCGGGTCCGGCGGCGCGCGTGTCCGGGGCGCTCGAGGACGAGTTTCCCGGCTTGTCCGTCAGTATCCATGCGGCGGCGGAGTGGGCCGAAAACCCGGGGTCGCTGGAGGCCGCGCGCGAGGCGGTGGCGCAGGGCGACATCATCATCGCGAACCTGCTGTTCATCGAGGAGCATGTCCGCGCAATCCTGCCCGCGCTCGAAGCCCGGCGGGCCCAGTGTGACGCAATGATCGGCGTGATCGCCGATGGCGCCATCGTCAAGCTGACGCGGATGGGCGATCTGGACATGATGAAGCCCGCCTCGGGCTTCATGGCGCTGATGAAGAAGCTGCGGGGGTCGTCGACGAACGGCGCGCCGCAGTCGGGCGAGCGGCAGATGGCGATGCTGCGGCGCCTGCCGAAGATCCTGCGGTTCATCCCGGGCAAGGCGCAGGACCTGCGCGCCTGGTTCCTGACCATGCAGTACTGGCTGGGCGGGTCCGACGACAACGTGCGCGAGATGATCCGGTTCCTGGTGGGCCGCTATGCGCATGAACGCGCCTGGCGGGGCACCCGGGCCGTGGCGCCGATGGAATACCCCGATGTGGGTCTGTATCACCCCGATCTGCCCGGCCGGATCGTGACCGACCTGGCCCTGCTGCCCCGCCCGCAGGGGGCGGTTGCGACGGTCGGGCTGCTGATGCTGCGGTCCTATATCCTGGCGTCCGATACCGCGCACTATGACGCGGTGATCCGCACGTTCGAGGCGAAGGGGATCGCCTGTGTCCCGGCTTTTGCCGGGGGCCTGGACGGGCGACCTGCGATTTCCGCATTCATGGCGGGGGGCCGCGTCGATGCGCTTTTGTCCCTCACCGGGTTCAGCCTGGTGGGCGGGCCTGCCTACAACGACAGCGCGGCGGCCGTGGACGTGCTGACGGCGCTGGACGTGCCCTACATCGCCGCGCACCCGCTGGAGTTCCAGACGCTGGCGCAATGGGCCGCGTCGGGCGGCGGGCTTGGGCCGGTCGAGACGACCATGCTGATCGCCTTGCCCGAGATCGACGGGGCGACCAACCCCACCGTCTTTGCCGGGCGGCATGGTGAGGGCGTGTGCACCGGGTGTCATCTGGCCTGTCGCGGTGCGGGGTCGTCGCGCGCCATGGCGCCGTGCCACGAACGGATCGAGGTTCTGGCGGAAAAGACCCTGCGGCTGGCGCGGCTGCGGCGTTCGCAAGTGGCGGACCGGCGCGCGGCCATCGTGCTGTACGGCTTCCCGCCGAATGCGGGGGCGGTGGGGACGGCGGCCTATCTGTCGGTGTTCGAGAGCCTGCACGCCACGCTGCTGGCCATGAAGGCCGAGGGCTATGACTGCGACCCGCCCGAGACGGTGGACGCCCTGCGCGCGGCTGTCCTTCAGGGGAACGCCGCGCAATATGGCCAGCCCGCCAACGTGGCGGCGGTGGTCCCCGCCGAGCAGATCGTGCGCAACACCCCGCCCTTGAAGGCCATCGAGGCGGTCTGGGGTCCGGCGCCCGGCAAGCAGCAGTCCGACGGGCGCGGCGTGTTCGTGCTGGGCGCGCAGTTCGGCAAGGTGTTCGTCGGCGTACAGCCGGTGTTCGGCTACGAAGGCGACCCGATGCGCCTGCTGTTCGAGAAGGGGTTCGCGCCGACCCATGCCTTCACGCAGTTCTACCTGTGGCTGCGGAACACATTCCGTGCCGATGTCGTGCTGCATTTCGGCATGCATGGCGCGCTGGAATTCATGCCGGGCAAGCAGGCGGGCCTCGGCGCGCGCGACTGGCCCGACCGGCTGATCGGCGAGATGCCGAACGTGTACCTTTACGCCGCAAACAACCCGTCCGAGGCGACGCTGGCCAAGCGCCGGGCGAACGCGGTGACAGTCACGCACCTGACGCCACCCCTGGCGCAGGCGGGGCTGTACAAGGGTCTGTTGGAGCTCAAGGAGAGCCTGAACCGCTGGCGGTCGCTGCCCCCGGATGCGCCCGAGGCGGGCGATCTGGCCACACTGATCGGCGTGCAGGCCGCGGCGGTGGACCTGGATGGCCGCGACCCGGACCGGCTGTGGCTGACGCTTCTGGAGACGGAAGAGGCGCTGATCCCCGACGGGCTGCATGTGGTGGGCCGCGCGATGGGGGCCGAGGCCATCGTCGCGCAGCTGAAGCTGATGGCGGGGGCCGATGATGCCGCCAAGGCCACGGCGCGAGCGCATCTGGAGGCGCTGGATGAACGCCCCGCGATCCTGCGGGCGCTCGGCGGGCATTTCGTGCCGCCGGTGCCGGGCGGCGATCTGATCCGCAGCCCCGGCATCCTGCCCACGGGGCGGAACATCCATGCGTTCGATCCCTTCCGGATGCCGACGGCCTTTGCCATCGAAGACGGGCGGCGGCAGGCCGACCGGCTGATCGCGGCGCACCCGACGCTGCCGCGCACGGTGGCGCTGGTGCTGTGGGGGTCGGACAACATCAAGTCGGACGGCGGACCGATCGCGCAGGCGCTGGCGCTGATGGGCGCGGTGCCGCGGTTTGACAGTTTCGGGCGGCTGTCCGGTGCCGATCTGGTGCCGCTGGCCGACGTGGGCCGCCCGCGGATCGATGTGGTGATGACCCTGTCGGGCATCTTCCGCGATCTGCTGCCGCTGCAGACCCGGATGCTGGCGGAAGCGGCGTTCAAGGCGGCGACGGCCGACGAGCCCGAAGCGATGAACTTCGTCCGGGCGCACTCGCTGGCCTACGCCGACCGCATGGGTGTGGACATCGAGACGGCCAGCCTGCGCGTGTTCTCGAACGCCGAGGGCGCGTACGGGTCGAACGTCAACCTGATGGTGGACCAGTCGGCCTTTGGCGAGGAAGACGAACTGGCCGATGCCTACGAGGCGCGGAAGTCGTTCGCCTATGGGCGCGACGGCAAGGCCGTGAAGCACGCGGCCCTGCTGCAACAGACCCTGCGGGATGTGGACCTCGCCTATCAGAACCTCGAGTCCGTCGAACTCGGGATCACCACCGTGGACCACTACTTCGACACGCTGGGCGGCATCGCTCGGGCGGTGAAGCGGGCCAAGGGCGAGGATGCACCGGTCTATATCGGTGACCAGACGCGCGGCACCGGCAAGGTGCGCACATTGGCCGAACAGATCGCGCTGGAGACGCGGACGCGCAGCCTGAACCCCAAGTGGTTCGAGGGGATGCTGAAACACGGCGGCGAGGGCGTGCGCCAGATCGAAGCGAGCGTGACCAACACTCTGGGCTGGTCGGCGACGACGGGCGCGGTGGAGCCCTGGGTGTACCAGCGGATTTCCGAGACCTTCGTGCTGGACCAGGCGATGCGCAAGCGGCTGGCGGGGCTGAACCCAGCCGCCAGTGTGCGGATGGCCAACCGCCTGCTGGAGGCGAGCGACCGCAAGTACTGGCAGCCCGACGCGGCGACGCTGGCGGCGCTGCAGGCGGCGGCGGACGAACTGGAAGACCGGATGGAAGGGATCGCAGCGGAATGATGCGGGTCTGTTCCAGCGGAAAAGCCGGACCGGGGCGCTGCCCCGGACCCCGGGATATTTTTGGCGCATCGAAGCCGGTTACGGTCGGACTTCGGGAAAGGACGATCCCATGAGCCCGCGCGATGAGGTTCCGAACCTGAAAGGGCTCGACGGCGAGGGGTCGGTGCAGGTGCATCTCGACCCCTCGACCCAGATCACCGGGGCCAAGGTGTTTTCCGTCTACGGCAAGGGCGGGATCGGGAAATCCACGACCAGTTCCAACCTGTCGGCGGCGTTTTCCGTTATGGGCAAGCGCGTGCTGCAGATCGGCTGCGATCCCAAGCACGACAGCACCTTCACGCTGACGGGGCGCTTGCAGGCGACCGTGATCGACATCCTGAAGGATGTGGATTTCCACGCCGAGGAACTGCGGCCCGAGGATTATGTGGCCGAGGGATTCAACGGCGTGAAATGCGTCGAGGCCGGCGGGCCGCCCGCGGGTACCGGCTGCGGCGGCTACGTGGTCGGGCAGACGGTGAAGCTTCTGAAGCAGCATCACCTGCTGGAAGACACCGACGTCGTGATCTTCGACGTGCTGGGCGACGTGGTCTGCGGCGGGTTCGCAGCACCCCTGCAGCACGCGGACCGCGCGGTGATCGTGACCGCGAACGACTTCGACAGCATCTACGCGATGAACCGGATCATCGCGGCGGTGCAGGCCAAGTCGGGCAACTACAAGGTGCGGCTGGCGGGCTGTGTCGCCAACCGGAGCCGCGAGACGAACGAAGTGGACCGCTACTGCGCGCGGGTCGGGTTCAACCGGCTGGCGCACATGCCCGACATCGATGCGATCCGCAGGTCGCGCCTGAAGAAGAAGACGCTGTTCGAGATGGACGACAGCGAGGACATCGTGATGGCCCGGGCCGAGTACATGCGGCTCGCCGATGTGCTGTGGCGGTCGGTGGGGGGCGAGGGGTCGTCGCCCGCGCCGCTGCCCGACCGCGAGATCTTCGAGCTTCTGGGGTTCGACTGATGGGTTACGCCGATACCCGCGACCGGCTGGAACACTACTTCGACCGCACCGCGTCGAAGACCTGGGAACGGCTGACGTCCGATGCCCCGGTGTCGCGCATCCGCCAGACGGTGCGCGAGGGGCGCGATGCGATGCGCGCGGCGCTTCTGGCGCGGCTGCCGGCGGACATTCGCGGGCTTCGGGTCCTCGATGCAGGCTGCGGCACCGGCGCGGCGACGGCGGCGATGGCGGCGCGCGGGGCCGAGGTGGTCGCCGTGGACATCTCGGCCAGCCTGATCGAGGTGGCGCGGACGCGGGTGCCGGTGGCGGACCTGCGGCGCGTGACGTTCCATGCGGGCGACATGCTGGACCCTGGCCTTGGCCGGTTCGACCATGTGCTGGCGATGGACAGCCTGATCCATTACCGGGCGGGCGACATCGCGCTGATGCTGGCGCAGCTGGCCGCGCGGACGAAGGCCAGCGTCGTGTTCACCGTGGCACCGCGGACCCCCGCCCTCACCGCCATGTGGTGGGCGGGCAAGCTGTTTCCGCGGTCGGATCGCAGCCCCGCCATCGTGCCCCATGCCGAGGCCGACATTGCCGGTGCCCTGCGGGCCGCCGGCGTGACCTGGCGGCTGCGGCCGGGTACGCGCGTCGCCCGCGGTTTCTACATCAGTCAGGCGATGGAGCTGGTGCCGTGACCGACCAGAGTCGCCCCCCGAACCCGCTGACGCGCCTGACCCTGCGCTGGATGCCCTTCGCGGATGCGGCAAGCGAGGGGCTGCCGCTGGGCCAGTTGCTGCGGCTGAGCCTGTTCCAGGTGTCGGTGGGCATGGCGACGGTCATGCTTCTGGGCACGCTGAACCGCGTGATGATCGTGGAACTGGCGGTGCCTGCAATCGTGGTCGCCGCGATGATCGCGCTGCCGGTGCTGTCGGCGCCGTTCCGGGCGCTTCTGGGCTTCCGGTCGGACACGCACCGTTCGGCTATCGGGTGGAAGCGGGTGCCCTACCTGTGGTTCGGGTCGCTGTGGCAGATGGGCGGGCTGGCGGTGATGCCGTTCGCGCTGCTGGTGCTGGGCGGCGACGTCGTGCACCAGATCCCCTATGCCGGACCGGTCTTGGCCGGGATCGCCTTCCTGATGGCGGGGCTGGGGATGCACATGACCCAGACCGCGGGCCTTGCCCTTGCCGCCGACCGGGCGGACGACGCGACGCGGCCGCGGGTGGTGGCGCTGCTGTATGTCATGTTCCTGATCGGCATGGGGATTTCCGCGCTGGTCATCGGCGCGCTTCTGTCCAGCTATTCCGACCTGCGGCTGGTGCGCGTGGTGCAGGGCGCGGCGCTGGCGACGCTCATCATCAACATCGTCGCCCTGTGGAAGCAGGAGCGCGTGCGCCCGATGTCCCGCGAGGAACGCGAGGCGCCGCGCCCGAAGTTCAGCGAGGCGTGGGACGATTACGCTCGTGGCGGCGATGCCGGGCGCCTGCTGGCCGTGGTGTTCCTGGGCACACTGGCCTTCAACATGCAGGACGTCCTTCTGGAACCCTATGGCGGCGAGATCCTGGGCCTGCCGGTCGCGGCGACCACGCTGCTGACGGCGGGATGGGCCGCGGGCGCGCTGGCGGGCTTTGCGCTGGCGGCGCGCTGGCTGGGCCGGGGGCTGGATCCCTGCCGGATGGCGGCGCGCGGCATCCTGGTGGGGATCGCGGCCTTTTCGGCAGTGATCTTTGCGGCCCCGCTCGGGTCCACCGCCCTGTTCTATGCCGGAGCGGCCCTGATCGGGCTGGGCGGCGGGCTGTTCAGTGTCTCGACGCTGACGGCGGCCATGACCATGCCGGTGGCGGGTCTGGCCGGCCGGGGGCTGGCGCTGGGGGCCTGGGGCGCCGCGCAGGCCACCGCCGCGGGCCTTGCCATCGCAGCGGGCGGCGGCATCCGCGACATCGTCCACCACGCGGCCATGGCGGGCCGCCTGGGCGAGGCGCTGGTGCAGCCCTCGCTGGGCTATTCGGTCGTCTACCACACTGAAATCGCGCTACTTTTCGCAACCCTGATCGTTCTGGGGCCGCTTGTGCGCCTGACGGTCATCACCCCACGACACCCCGGGACGGACGGCAAGATCGGTCTTGCCGACCTGCCCGCCTGACAAGGAGGACCAAGCAATGGTTGGTGTGAACTTCTTCGGCAACTTCGATCTGGCGAGCCTCGCCATCTGGCTGTTCTGGGGCTTCTTCGCGCTCCTGATCTACTACCTGCAGACCGAGAACATGCGCGAGGGCTACCCCCTTGTGGACGAGAACGGGAAGCCTGCGCCCAACCAGGGGCCGTTCCCGCTGCCGTCGGACAAGACGTTCATCCTGCCGCATGGCAAGGGCGAACTGACCGTGCCCTCGGGGGCCCGCGGCGACCGGGATGACCTGGCGCTGGCGCGCACGGCCGTGTCGGAAGGCTTCCCGCATGCGCCCACCGGCGATGCTCTGGTCGATGGCGTGGGACCTGCGTCGTGGTCCCCGCGCAAGGACGAGCCCGAGGTCGATGCCCACGGGCACGCCAAGATCCGGCCGATGTCGAAGCTCGACAGCTTCCACATCTCGGCGGGGTACAACCCGGTGGGGATGCCGGTGGTCGGGTCGGACGACATGATCGGCGGCACCGTCACCGACCTGTGGATCGACGTGCCGGAACACCTGATCCGCTATGTCGAGTACGAGCTGAAGGACGGTGGCGGCAAGCGGCTGGTGCCGATGACGATGGCCACCGTGAAGCCGCGCTACCTGTGGATCCGGTCGCTGCCGTCGACCCACATGCACAAGGTGCCGGTGATCCGCTCCGCCGACCAGATCACCAAGCTGGAAGAGGAAAAGGTCTGCGCCGTCTACACCGGCGGGCGGATGTACGCGCCGGGCAAGTCGAACTGACCGGACCGAAGAAGGGAGGGCACGCCCATGTCGCATGACGATTTCGCCACGGAACCCGTGGAAGGGCTGCCGGAACGGCCGCCCGAAGGCGAGACGATCCTGTGGCAGGGGCGGCCCGACGCATGGGCGCTGGCGCGGGAGGCGCTGGCGATCCGCTGGGTGGCGGGGTACTTCGCGCTGCTCGCGGTCTGGCGGTTCGGGGCCTCGGCTGCGGACATGCCGCTTGGAACGGCAGCGCTGACGGCGGTGCCGCTGGTGGTGCTGGGGCTGGTCGCCTGCGCGATCCTGTACGGGATCGCAGTCGTGCAGGCGCGGGCCACGCGCTACACCATCACCACGGCGCGGGTCGCCATGCGGGTGGGTGCGGCGCTGACCATCACGCTGAACCTGCCCTACCGGCAGCTGGAAACCGCGGGCCTGAACCTGTCGCGTGATGGGACCGGGATGATCGCCCTGCGGATGAAGCCGGGCGCCAAGCTGTCATACCTCGTGCTGTGGCCGCATGTGCGGCCCTGGCACATGGGCCGGGTGGAGCCGGCCCTGCGCGCGATCCCCGAGGCGGCACAGGTCGCCCGGGTGCTGGCCGAGGCCGCCGAGACCCGCGTGGCCCAGCCGGTTGTGGAACCGGTCGCTCCGCCTATGGCGGTTGCGGCGGAATAGACTCTGATCGTCCAAGGGAAAGGACACGAACCATGTCCAGCCAGATGCAGGATGCGATGCTCAAGGCCGAAGGGCCGGCCTTCCGCAGCCGCGACAAGGAGATGATCCCGCGCGTCCTTCTGCGCGCGATGTTCGGGCTGGCGATGGCCACGCTGGCCATCACCACCTATGCGTCGGTGACGGACATGCCCAAGGTGGGCGTGCCGCACGCGGCCCCCGTGGTACAGAGCCGGACCTTCGTGCTGGAAGGTGATGGCGTGCGCTGGGTGCGGCTGTCCGACCCCGACGGCACCGTGTTGGCCGACATGGAGAACGGCGGCTTCGTGGCCGTTGTCCAGAACGGGTTGAAACGCGCGCGCACGCTGCGCGGACTGCCGGTCGCGGCGACCGTGACGCTGACGACCTTTGCGAACGGCCGGATGCAGCTGCATGACGCGGAAAGCGGATGGTCCACGGAAATCGGGGCTTTCGGGCCCTACAACAAGGCCGTCTTCGAACGGCTGTTCGACCTCTAGCCGGGGAAAGGGAAATCCCATGGGACTGCTGACGAAGGAAAAGGAACAGGTGCCCTGCACCGTCGAGGTCAGCCACCGCTTCGAAAGCCTGCACGCGCATGTGCGGTTCGACAACGGGGCCGTCGTCCACCCGGGCGACGAGGTCTTGGTGCATGGCGCGCCGGTGAAGGCCGCCTATGGCGAGGTGGTGGTGGAGCACCGCACCGCCACGATCACGCGCGCGAGCCTGATCGAGCGTCTGTGGACGCGGGCGACGGGTGACTTCGACTTCATGGAACTCTGCGAGTTCAGCTTTTCCGAGGAGGTGCGGCTGTGAACGTCCAGGCGAACCCCGAGAAGATGAACGGGCACCATTCCAGCGTCGCGCGGCATGGCACGACCGAGGCCGATGTGTCGGAAACCACCGGCATGGCGCTGGAAGAGACCCTGCTGAACCCGCGCTTCTACACCACCGACTTCGACGAGATGGACCGGATCGACGTGACCCCGGTGCGCGCCGAATGGGACAAGCTGATCGCGCAGATGAAGTCGGACCCCAACAAGGGGCACTTCAGGAAGACCGCCGACTGGGACCATGTGGACTGGGACGGGATGGAGCCGGAACTGAAGAAGGAGTTCATCGACTTCCTCGTGTCGTCCTGCACCGCGGAATTCTCGGGCTGCGTACTGTACAAGGAGATGAAGCGGCGCGGCAACAACCCCGACATCTGCGAGCTGTTCAGCTACATGAGCCGGGACGAGGCGCGGCACGCGGGCTTCATCAATGACGCCCTGCGCGAGGCCGGGATCGCGGTGAACCTTGGCTTCCTGACCAAGGCCAAGAAGTACACCTACTTCCGGCCGAAGTTCATCTACTACGCCACCTACCTGTCCGAGAAGATCGGCTACGCCCGCTACATCACCATCTTCCGGCACCTGGAAGCGAACCCCGAGCACCGGTTCCACCCGATCTTCAAGTGGTTCAAGGAGTGGTGCAACGACGAGTTCAGCCACGGCGAGGCGTTCGCGCTTCTGATGCGGACCGACCCGAAGCTGACGGAAAGCTGGCAGAACAAGCTGTGGATCAAGTTCTTCCTGACGGCGGTCTATTCCACCATGTGGGTGCGCGACCACGCCCGGCCCCGGTTCCACGAGGCCTTGGGGGTGGATATCGCCTGGTATGACCAGGAGGTGTTCCGCAAGACGTCCACCATCGCGCGGCAGGTGTTCCCGCTGGAACTGGACATCGACCATCCGCGCTGGATCCCGAACCTGGAACGGATGCGCCACGCCTTTGCCGACATGGACCGGGCCAAGCGCGCGGGCGGTGTGACGGGCAAGATCGCCGGATGGCTTGCGGGCGCCCGGGCGGCGCTGGCCTTTGCGGCGCTCTACACGATCCCGTCGAAGAAGAACGCGGTGCCCGCCAACGTGCGGCTGGAACCGGCCTACTGAGCAAGCCGCGGGGGGCTGTCTGCCCCCCGCACCCCCCGAGGATACTTGGACCATATCGAAGGAGACGGCGTGGCTAATCCCTGGATCGCGGCAGCGGCGGCCCTGTTCGTCTGGTGGTTTTCCACCGGGGCGATCCTGTGGGTTGTCCAGCGGTCGGACCGCCGGGGCGGGCATCAGGCGTCGGTCCTGTGGGGCCTGCCGGTGCTGGCCGCAGGCGTGGCCGTGCTGGGCTGGAGCACGCGCGAGCCGGGTCTGTTCGGGGTCTATGCCGCGTTCCTTGCTGCGCTGGCGGTCTGGGGCTGGATCGAGCTGGCGTTCCTGTCGGGCGTGGTGACGGGGCCGAACCGCGTGCCCTGCCCGCCGGACACGCCGGAATGGGAGCGGTTCCTGCGCGCCTGGGGCACGGTCGCGCATCACGAGGTGCTGCTGCTTCTGTCGGTCGTGCTGATCGGGGTGGCGTCGCAGGGGGCGGCGAACCCGTTCGGGTTCTATACCTTTGCGCTGCTCTATGGCGCGCGCATCTCGGCCAAGCTGAACCTGTTCTTCGGCGTGCCCAAGATCAACACGGGCTTCCTGCCCCTGCCGCTGTTCCACCTGCCGAGCCACTTCCGGATTGCCAGGATGAACTGGCTGTTCCCGCTGTCCGTCACGGGCCTGACCTTTGCCGTGGCCTGCTGGCTGGAGCGGCTTTGGACGGCGGACACACCGGGCGCTGTCGTGGGCTTTGCCCTGCTGGCGGCGCTGACGGCGCTCGCCACGCTCGAGCACTGGCTGATGGTGCTGCCGCTTCCCGACGAGAAACTCTGGCGCTGGGCCATGCCGCCCGCGCCCAAACCCCAAGCCAAGACAAGACTGAGCGAGGATGCCCATGGACTTTGACGCCCATTTCCGGTCGGAGCTCGACCAGCTCAAGGCAGAGGGCAACTATCGCATCTTTGCCGAACTGGAACGGCGCTGCGGTGCCTTTCCCCGGGCCGCGAACCATACGGGCGAGGGGCTGGACGAGGTCACCGTGTGGTGTTCCAACGACTATCTCGGCATGGGGCAGCACCCCGCCGTGACCGGCGCGATGAAGGATGCCATCGACACCTGCGGGGCGGGCGCGGGGGGCACGCGCAACATCTCGGGCAACAACCACCACCACCTGGTGCTGGAGCGCGAACTGGCCGACCTGCACGGCAAGGACGCGGCGCTGCTGTTCACCAGTGGCTACGTGTCGAACTGGGCGGCCCTGTCCACGCTGGGGTCGCGCATCCCGGGCGCGGTGATCCTGTCGGACGCGGGCAACCACGCGTCGATGATCGAGGGGATCCGCCACAGCCGCGCCGACAAGGTGATCTGGCGGCACAACGACTGGCGCGACCTGGATCGCAAGCTGAAGGCCGTGGGCGACCGCCCCAAGATCGTGGCCTTCGAGTCCGTCTATTCCATGGACGGCGACATCGCCCCGATCCGCGAGATCGTCGAGGTCTGCGAAGCGCATGGCGCCATGTCCTACATCGACGAGGTGCACGCCGTCGGCATGTATGGCCCGCGCGGCGGCGGTGTGTCGGAACGCGAAGGGCTGGCCGACCGGATCGACCTGATCGAGGGGACGCTGGGCAAGGCGTTCGGCGTGGTCGGTGGCTACATCACCGGGTCGGTGGCGCTGTGCGATTTCATCCGGTCCTTCGCATCGGGCTTCATCTTCACCACGGCGCTGCCGCCCGCCGTGGCAGCGGCGGCAACGGCCAGCATCCGGCACCTCAAGGCGTCGGACGCCGAGCGGCTGGCGCAGCGCGACCGGGTGGCGCGGCTGCGGGCGCGGCTGGATGCGCTGGGCATCCCGCATATGGCAAACGACAGCCACATCATCCCGGTGATGATCAAGGACCCTGTCAAGTGCCGGATGATATCGGATATCCTGATGAACGACTGGGGCATCTACGTGCAGCCGATCAACTATCCGACCGTGCCGAAAGGCACCGAACGGCTGCGGATCACGCCTTCGCCGCTGCACACGGATGCCGACATCGACCACCTTGTCACCGCGCTGGCCGCCCTGTGGCGGCACTGCGCGATCGCCCATGCTGTTGCATAACAAAGCCCCACGGCACCACTTTACCCGGGCGGAATCGGCGTTAGGTTCCGCACCGGACAATCAAGGGAGACGTCCATGAACTTGCGTGCCTCTGTCGTGGCCCTGGCGGCGCTTGTCGCGGCCCCTGCCTTTGCCGAGGGCGACCCTGCGAGCGGCGAGGCCGTGTTCGGCCGCGTCTGTGTGCAGTGCCACCATGTGGTCAACGATGCCGGCGACGTGCTGGCCGGCCGCGCGAACGTGCGCACCGGGCCGAACCTGTACGGGGTCGTCGGCCGCGTGGCCGGGTCCGTCGAGGGCTTCCGCTACGGCCCGTCGATCGTGCAGGCTGGCGAGGCCGGGCTGGTCTGGTCCGAGGAGACGCTGGTCCAGTACATTCCTGCGGCCACCGACTTCCTGAAGGAATACACCGGCAACGCCCGCGCCCGTGGCAACATGGCCAACCAGCGCGTGACGCCCGAGGAAGCGGCCGACCTGGTGGCCTATCTGACCTCGCTGGCGCCTGCGACGAACTGATCCGGGCGACCTGAACCCGTGCAACGGCCGTCCTTCGGGGCGGCCGTTTGCGTTCCAGGCCGTCTTTGTCTCAGGCGGGGGTGTGGGCGCCGAGATGGGCGCGGATCGCCGTGGCGATGACCTCGGGCGCTTCCTCGTGCGCAAGGTGGCCAAGGCCTGGCAGTATCCGCACGGTCGCGCCGGGAATGCGCGCGGCGGCGGCCAGCGACACCTCGATGGGCACGGTACCGTCATTCTCGCCCGCCAGCAGCAGGACGCGCGACCGGGCGGCGGGCAGGCGGGAAACAAGGCCCTTGAGGTTCCATTCCGCCATCATCGCCAGCACGCCGTCCACATGGTGCGGGTCGGCGACCAGGCGGCGGTAGAGGGCAAGCCCGGCATCGTCCAGCCGCGACCCCGTTGTGGCCAGCAGGTCGCGCACGCGGTCGGGGTGGGACGACATCCGCGACACCATCAGGGGTGTCAGCGGGTTCATTGCCAGCAGTTTGGCCATCATCGGGAAGGCCCAGCCGGCAAGGCCCCCGAATTCGGCGAGCGCCCCGTTGATGGTGACGATGGGGGGGGCGTCGGGCAGATGCTCGGCCAGCCGCAGGGCCAGCGCCGCTCCGGCGGAATGACCCACGATCACGTCGGGCACCCAGCCCTCCTGCGCCAGCAGGGTGTGAAGGTCCTGCGCCATGGGATCAAGGCCCGCGCGACGGCGGCTGTGCAGCGTGGTGAAGCCCTGCCCGGGCAGGTCCACGGCGATGGTGCGGTGGTCCTGCGCCAGCAGCGGGAACAGGTGGCGGAAGCTTTGCGTGGCGCCGCCCGCGCCGTGCAGAAGCAGCACCGTCGGCCCCGCGCCCGCCACCTGCACATGCCAGTCGTTCGGCCGAGCCCGCACGATGCGCGAGGCCGCGCGCATCGGCCAGTCGGGGGGCGGCACCCGGGCCACGTCAGTCGCCCAGGGCCGCGCTGACTGCCGCCGACAGGCGCCCGGCGTCGGCCCGGGGCAACGCAAGGTAGGTCGCGTCCATCGTGGTGGCGAGCGTGCGAAGGCCCTGTTCCGGCCGGTTTCCGGTGTCGATGACCAGCGCCGGGACGCCGGTCGTTCGCAACAGCCGGGCAAGCATCTGGGCGTCGGCCTGCGCTTGCGCGCGGTCCGGGGTGCCGTCGAGCGCGATGTTCGCGCGCCCGTCGGTCAGGATCGCGAGGGCCGGGGTCAGCCCATGCGCGCGGGCCTGGGCCGCCACCTGGTGCGCGGCGCGCAGGCCCGCGGCCAGCGGAGTGCCGCCGCCACCCGGAAGCTGCGACAGGCGGCGCTTGGTCTGCACCAGCGACCGGGTGGGGGGCAGCAGGACCTCGGCCCCGGTCCCGCGGAAAGCCACCAGCGCCACGTGATCCCGGCGAGAATAGGCTTCGGCCAGCAGAAGCTCGACCGCGCCCTTGGCCTCGGCCATGCGGGCCATGGCAGCGGACCCGGACGCATCGACGGCAAAGACCAGCAGCCGGTCGGACCGGTCCTGATAGCGGCGGATGCGCAGGTCGCCCGCGCGGACGTGCAGGGTCTGGTTGTGCGTGGCATTTGCCCGGCGCAGGGGTTGCCAGGGGGCGGCCGCGCGCAGGGTCGCCACCAGATCGACCCGGGCCCCGCTGCCCGGGTGCCCGGGGCGCGAGGGCAGGGGGCGACCACGGCGGTTGCCCTTGCGCAGGGCGCCTGCGCCGGACCCCGACCGCTGCACCCGCGCCGCCCGCGCGGCGTTCAGGTCATCCAGCAGCCCCGGCGGCAGGGCGGCGCGGACTGCCTCCAGCAGCAGTTCGGACGGCAGGTCCAGACCATCCTCGCCACTGTCCGGGGCGTCGGATTGTGGCCGGTCGTCGGGCGGCGGCGGGTCGTCCTGTGCCTCGGGCGGGGGGGCACCGCGGTGGGCCAGCGTCAGTGCCACGGCCAGCGTCAGATCATCCGCCTCGACCCTGTCCCGGCCGAACAGCGCGGCGGAAGCCCGGGCCGCGGCCAGCGCGAACAGGGGCGCGCGCAGCGACGCGATGCCCAGCCAGGCCGCCGTGCGGGCCAGGTCGGTCAGCGCGTCGTCGGGCACCGTGACAGCGGGCAGGCGCGCGCGGGCTTCCTTCAGCAGTGCGGCGCGATCCTCGGCGGGTTCGGTGTC
>DBBA01000227.1:0-7897 GCA_002291955.1 Rhodobacteraceae bacterium UBA996
TTTGTCAACATGACCTAGCCGCATATGGCCTGTGGCGAATGAATTGGATACATCCATTTATTGAAGGGAATGGGCGAACCGCCCGGGCTGTTTGCTACTTCCTGCTGTGTGTGAGGTCAGGCGCCTTACTCCCAGGACGAAAGATCGTTCCAGAGCGGATACGTGAGAGCCGGGATGACTATGAGCACGCGCTCAAGCAAGCGGACCGAGCTTGGGATGACGGGCACTTGGACTTTTCGGTCATGGAAGACTACCTTGCTGGGTTGCTTCTGGCCCAGCTTGAAGATGACGGCCTCCCATTTACGGGCGGAAACTCCTTAGGTCGATAGCTAGAACACTGTTGAACTCCTCTTTGTTGATCACGGATTTTGTCGTCATCGACTTACTCCATACGTCGCCCAGTCCGAAGATTGGGGCGATTCCGCCCGCCTTCGGCAAGGGGTTTCACCGTGGAATGGTGGGCAGATTGCCCACCCTACGTTTGCGGGAGGGGTTCCTCTTGGAGGGCCGACACCCCGACCGTCCAGTGGACGGTCGGGCGGCCCGATTGCCCGGAGCGCGAGCGGAGGGCCAGGGGGGTGGGGCTTGGATTGACGGTGGTCATCGGGGCGTGACCGCCCAGGCGGGTGCGGAACGCGCCCGCCGCCCGGTGGGGTGATGAGCGCCCGGACGGGTGTCCGGTGGACACCCGTCAGCGAAGAACGCCGCGCCCGTGGCGCGGCTGGGGCGCGGCCCGATGCAGCCATGTCGTCTGCATCGGGCGAATGTCGGAACGTGCGCCTGTGGAAGTTAGCGGGCGAACTTCTTGAACCGGATGCGCTTCGGCTCCACCGCGTCGGCGCCAAGGCGGCGCTTCTTGTCTTCCTCATACGCCTCGAAGTTGCCCTCGAACCACTCCACATGGGCGTCGCCTTCGAACGCGAGGATGTGGGTGCAGAGGCGGTCGAGGAAGAAGCGGTCGTGGCTGATGATGATGGCGCAGCCGGCGAAGTCCTCGATGGCGTCTTCGAGGGCCGACAGGGTTTCGACGTCGAGGTCGTTGGTCGGTTCGTCGAGGAGCAGCACGTTGCCCCCGGATTTCAGGAGCTTGGCCATGTGCACGCGGTTGCGTTCGCCGCCGGACAAGAGGCCCACCTTCTTCTGCTGGTCGGTGCCCTTGAAGTTGAACGCGCCGCAGTAGGCGCGGCTGTTCATCGTGGCGTCGCCCAGCACGATCAGTTCGGCGCCGCCCGAGATTTCTTCCCACACGTTCTTTTGCGGGTCGAGCGTGTCGCGCGACTGGTCCACGTAGGCGAGTTTCACCGTGTCGCCGAAGGTGACCGACCCTTCGTCGGGCTGGACCTGACCCGTGAGCATGCGGAAGAGCGTGGTCTTGCCGGCGCCGTTCGGGCCGATCACGCCGACGATGGCGCCCGGCGGGATCGAGAAGGTGAGGTTCTCGATCAGCAGCCGGTCGCCCATGGCCTTCTTCAGGCCCTCGACCTCGATCACCTTGGAGCCCATGCGGGGGCCGTTCGGGATGATGATCTGCGCGGTGCCGATGCGTTCCTTGACCGACTGTTCGGCGAGTTTCTCGTAGGCCGTGATGCGGGCCTTCTGTTTCGCCTGCCTGGCCTTCGCCCCCTGGCGGATCCAGTTCAGTTCCTTTTCCAGGGTCTTCTGGCGCGACTTGTCCTCTCGCGCTTCCTGGGCCATGCGCTTGGCCTTCTGGTCGAGCCAGGCGGAGTAGTTGCCCTCGTACGGGATGCCGCGGCCGCGGTCGAGTTCGAGGATCCAGCCGGTGATGTCATCCAGGAAATAGCGGTCGTGGGTGACGATCAGGATCGTGCCCTTGTAGGCGATCAGGTGGTTCTGCAGCCAGGCGATGGTTTCGGCGTCGAGGTGGTTGGTCGGTTCGTCGAGGAGCAGCATCTCGGGCGCTTCGAGGAGCAGCTTGCAGAGCGCGACGCGGCGGCGTTCCCCGCCCGACAGGCTTTCGACGTCGGCGTCATCGGGTGGGCAGCGCAGCGCCTCCATCGCGATGTCCACCTGCGCGTCGAGGTCCCAGAGGTTCTGGGCGTCGATCTGGTCCTGGAGGGCGGCCATCTCGTCCGCCGTTTCGTCCGAGTAGTTGACGGCGAGTTCGTTGTAGCGGTCGAGGATGGCGCGCTTGGCGGCGACGCCTTCCATGACGTTGCCGCGGACGTCGAGGGCAGGGTCGAGGTAGGGTTCCTGGGGCAGGTAGCCCACGCGGATGCCTTCGGCCGCCCAGGCCTCGCCGGTATAGTCCTTGTCGATGCCGGCCATGATGCGCAGGAGGGTGGACTTGCCTGCGCCGTTCACGCCGACGACGCCGATCTTCACGCCGGGCAGGAAGTTCAGGCGGATGTTCTCGAAGCACTTCTTGCCGCCGGGGTAGGCCTTGGAGACGCCGTCCATGTGATAGACGTACTGGTAGGTGGCCATGGCGTTGTCCTTCCTCGGGATGCGGGGTTGGGGCGGGGTGTAGCCGGAAGGGCGGCGGGGAGCAATCGGGATGGAGGATGTGCGGTTGGCTGCCATGCTGGCGCGGGTGGCGCAGGCGGGCCGGGTGGTGTGGATCGGCGTGCGGCCTGCGCGGCTGGCGCCGGTGGTGCCGGTGGAGGCGGTGGACGTGGGCGCGGCGGGACTGGCGGGGGATCACGGGCGAGCGGGACCCCGGGCGGTGACGCTGGTGCAGGGCGAGCATCTGGCGGCGGTGGGGTCGTATCTGGGGCGGGGACCCGTGGCGCCCGAGGTGTTGCGGCGCAACGTGGTGGTGACGGGGATCAACCTGGCGGCGCTGAAGGACCGGCCGCTGCGGCTCGGGGGCGCGGTGGTGGTGATCCGGGGGGTCTGCGCGCCGTGCAGCCGGATGGAGGCAGCGCTGGGCCCGGGGGGCTATGCCGCGCTGCGCGGGCATGGCGGGTGGTGCGCCGAAGTGCTGGTGCCGGGTCCGTTGGCGGTGGGGGATGGGGTGGTGCCGGTGGACGGGATGGCGGGGTGAACCCCGCCCTACCGGGGCAGAAGCGGTTTCTCGAACCAGTGTCCGGCGTAGGGGTTGTCGTTGTAGCGCGGGATGTCGGTCCAGCCTTCGCGGCGGTAGAAGGCGATGGCTTCCGACAGGGTCACATGGGTGTCGAGGCGGGCGGTGACGGCACCGAGGTGGCGCGCGTGGTCTTCGGCCACAGCCATCAGGCGGCGGGCGAGGCCGGTGCCGCGGGTGGCGGGGGCGACCCAGAGGCGCTTGATCTCGGCCGTCGCGGGGGTGTCGCGGGTGACGGCGACGCAGGCCACGGGCCTGCCGTCCGGCCGGGTCGCCACGAAGAAGGCACCGAGGGGCGGCAGGAAGGGCTCCGGCGGGCCGGGCGGACCGGGGTCGAAGCCGCCGGGAAAGCGGCGGTCGAGTTCGCCGAAGTAGGCCGCGAGGCAGGTGCGGGCGGGTGCGCTGTCCGGGTGGACGAGCGTGATGTCGATGGGGGCGATGGTCAGGGTAGGATCGGTCATGGGGCGCATGCTAGGCCCCTGCCCGCGGCGGTGGAAGTCCGGTTGACGCGGGCGGGGACCGCCCGCGACGCCGTTTGTCTCGCCGCCGGGCCCGTGGCCCGGTCGGCTCGGGTCTGCGCTCCGCGCGGGGGTAGTTGGGCAAGGGTGAAGGGGGCGGGGTTTTCCAAGCGGGTGCCGTGGGATATCACGGGCGGGCCGCGCGACGGGCGTGCGGCCGGAGTTGGGCATGGACCGGGCAGGCTGGCCGCAGGCGCGGGCGGGGATGGCGGTGGGACTGCTGGGGGGGTCGTTCGATCCGCCCCATGCGGGGCATGTGCACATCACGCACGAGGCGATGAAGCGGTTTGGCCTCGACCGGGTGTGGTGGCTGGTGTCGCCCGGCAATCCCTTGAAGGCGCGGGGTCCGGCGCCGATGGCGGTGCGGATCGCAGCGGCGCGCGGCGTGCTGGCCGATCCGCGCGTCGTCGTGACGGGGATCGAGGCGCAGCTGGGCACGCGGGCCACCGTGGACACGCTGGGGGCGCTGATGCCGCGCTATCCGGGCGTGCGGTTCGTCTGGCTGATGGGCGCCGACAATCTGGCGGGGTTCCACCGCTGGGAGCGCTGGCAGGACATCCTGCGGATGGTGCCGGTGGGCGTGATTGCCCGGCCCGGCAGCCGGACCACGGCGCGCAACGCCCCCGCCGTGCAGCGGATCGAGCGGTTCCGCCTGCCGGTGGCGCAGGCGCGGCTGCTGCCGTGGTCGGACGCGCCCGCCTGGTGCTTCGTCAACGTGCCGATGGTGGCGATATCCTCGACCGAGTTGCGCCGGGCGGGGGGGTGGCCGGGGGGGTAGGCGCGGTCAGGGGTCCATAGCGCCGTCGTATTCGCCGGACAGGATGGCCTCGGGCGTGATCCCGGGTGGCAGGGGACTGGCCGTGAAAGTGGTGAATGCGGCTTCGACATCGGTGCCGAGCGGCCCCGTAAAGACCTGCTGGCCGACGCCAAAGGCCGCGATGGCAGCATCGTTCGCGGGACCAAGCAGATACCCTGAGATATCCGGGATCGCGACCCGCGCGGTCTGCCACTCGCCCGGTTCGTGGGTGGCGGGATCGGCGCCGTTCGTGAACTCGGCCGAAAGGGCCGCCGCGACCACCCCCCCGGACACCGTGAGGTCGAACCCGAACCCCGTGAGATCCGGGCTGCCGGTCGGGATGGCACGGACATTGGTGGCACGCCCGCCGACAAGGTCAAAGAAGAACTCGTAGTAGATCGCGATCGGCGAGGAGCGCACGGTGCCGGTGTCGCCCACATCGTAGAACCAGCGCGCATGCAGCCAGGTGGCCATCCATGGACCATCCGCAAGCACCATCTCGGATAACGGGGTGGAGAAGGCGACGCCCCGGCCATTCACTTCATGGATTGCCGGGTGCCGCAGCGAACGCTGGGGGGCGAGCCGGGTTTCGAGGGTGAGGATCGTGGCGGAAACCGCGACGACCGAGGCGAAGGGGCCGACGGTCAGCTGGCTGCGATCATGGTCGAAGTTGCCGGTATCGAGCTTTTGCCAGGCCCGGGTGTCGCCCCAGTCGTGGCGCAGGGTCAGCCCTGTCAGCGGCTCGGGTCCTGTCAGGGCGGGTACGGCGGGGTCGAAGCACCCCTTGTGCAGTTCGAAGAAGCTGCGCCGGGGGTCGAGGTGGCTGGTCGTGTAGTGGACCAGCGTCAGGCTGTGCCAGGCGGTGCACGGATCGGGCGAGATGACCCGGGTCATGACCAGTGGATCGGACTGGGCCATGGCCACGAGCAGCCCAGGACGAGGGACATGGCGGTGACGAGGCCGTGTGCAATCAGGCGACCGGATGAATGTGCCACTTTTGCACCTGCGGCTGGGGCGCATGTCGGAGGAGGTTGCCGCACCCGGACACGTTCCGTCAATCCGTCGCGCAAAAAAGCGCTTGTCGGCCCTGCCCTACCGCAGCCGCGCCAGCGCATCCCGCAGGTCGGACGCCAGCCGTTCGCGTTCCTCGGGGGACAGGAAGGCACCCAGTTCGACCTCGCGGTCGTGGCCCTTGAGGGTGAGGTAGTTCGAAACCGGGCCGCCGTCGGGGGTCAGGCGGACGCGGACCCAGTAGGGGTTGTCCTCCCACGTCAGGGGCGCGCGGCCGGGGCGGTGGTGGGCGATGCGGATGCGGTCGGGCCAGAGGGCGAGGTCTTCCCTAACCCGGCGGGCGCGCTGGTTGGCGCGGAGTGCCGTCCAGATGGCGGCGAGGCCCGCGAGGAGGAAGCCCATCAGCACCCAGCCGACCCCGGTGCCGAGAAGGCCCAGAAGCGGCAGGGCGAGAAGGCCCGCGGTGGCGCCGATGAAGCCGGCAAAGCCCGGCGCGGTCATCGACTGGTGCGGCCAGAGGGCGAGGCGGGCCAGCGGCTCGGGTCCATCGGAAACGGCCCCGGGTTGCGCCGGGGCCGTGTCCATCGGTTTCGTCCAGTCGTAGGGCACGGGTGTCGCGTCAGTGCGCGTGGCCGCGATCCCAGTCCTCGCGCTTGGGCAGCGTCTCGAACGTGTGTTCCGGCGGCGGGCTGGGCAGGGTCCATTCCAGCGTGTCGGCGTGTTCGTTCCAGTAGTTGTTTTCCGTGATGCGGCGCCCGTAGAGGAGCGTCCAGGCGATCACGCCGATGAAGAACAGGAACGACGCGAAGGCGAGGAAGGCGCCGATGGAGGAGATCCAGTTCCAGTAGGCGAAGGCTTCCGGGTAGTCGATGTAGCGGCGCGGCATGCCCTGGCGGCCGAGGAAGTGCTGCGGGAAGAAGGTCAGGTTCGACCCGATGAACATTGTCCAGAAGTGCAGCTTGCCCGCCCATTCCGGGTACTGGCGGCCCGACATCTTGCCGATCCAGTAGTAGATGCCCGCGAAGAGGCAGAACACGGCACCGAGCGACATCACGTAGTGGAAGTGCGCGACCACGTAGTAGGTGTCGTGGTAGGCGCGGTCCACGGCCGCCTGGGACAGCACGATGCCGGTGACGCCGCCCACGGTGAACAGGAACAGGAAGCCGAAGGCCCAGAGCATCGGCGTCTTGAACTCGACCGAGCCGCCCCACATCGTGGCGATCCACGAGAATATCTTGATGCCGGTGGGCACCGCGATGACCATGGTGGCGAGCATGAAGTAGCTCTGCTGCGTCAGGCTCATCCCCACGGTGTACATGTGGTGCGCCCAGACGACGAAGCCGAGCGCGCCGATGGCGATCATCGCCCAGACCATCGGCAGGTAGCCGAACACGGGCTTCCGGCTGAAGGTCGCGATGACGTGGGAGATCAGGCCGAAGCCCGGCAGGATGATGATGTAGACCTCGGGGTGGCCGAAGAACCACAGGAGATGCTGGTAGAGCACCGGGTCGCCGCCGCCCGCGGGGTCGAAGAAGGTCGTCCCGAAGTTCCGGTCGGTCAGCAGCATGGTGATGGCACCCGCCAGCACCGGCAGCGCGAGCAGGATCAGCCAGGAGGTCACGAAAATCGACCAGGCGAACAGCGGCGCCTTGAACAGCGTCATGCCGGGGGCGCGCATGTTCAGGAAGGTGGTGATCATGTTGATCGCGCCGAGGATGGACGACGCGCCCGAGACGTGGACGGCGAAGATGGCAAGGTCCATCGCCCAGCCGCCTTCGCGCGTGGAGAGCGGCGGGTACAGGACCCAGCCGACGCCCGACCCGAGCTGCCCGTTGCCGCCCGGCGACAGGATGGATGCGACGGCGAGTGCCGTGCCCGCCACATAGAGCCAGTAGGACAGGTTGTTCAGCCGCGGGAACGCCATGTCGGGCGCCCCGATCTGCAGCGGCATGAAGTAGTTGCCGAAGCCGCCGAACAGCGCAGGGATCACCACGAAGAACATCATCAGGATGCCGTGGCCGGTGATCAGCACGTTCCACAGGTGGCCGTTCGGCGTGCACTGGTCCGTCGTGGCGGGGAACATGCGCGCCCCTTCGAGGCACATGTACTGCACCCCGGGCTCCATCAGCTCCATCCGCATGTACACGGTGAAGGCGACGGCGATGAAGCCCACGATGCCCGACGTGAACAGGTAGAGGATGCCGATGTCCTTGTGGTTCGTCGACATGAACCACCGGGTGAAGAACCCGCGGGTATCCTCGTGTCCGTGGCCGTGAATGGCGGCGTCTGCCATGGGCTGCCCTCGCGCGTTGGCTACGTGTGGTTCCCGCACGAGTCGTTGCCCGGGCGGTGTCTGGTTTCGTCTAGCGGCGGCGCGGGCACGGGGCAACATGCGGACGCACCCGCGGGTTGGGGCAATTGGGCGCAGGTGTCCAGCGGTGCGCCCTGCGACGAGGCCGTCATGCGCGCTTCACAGCCTCCCGCCAAGGTGCCACGTATCGCCCTGTCCCTGACCCTGACCCTGACCCT
>DBBA01000227.1:8253-16973 GCA_002291955.1 Rhodobacteraceae bacterium UBA996
GACCCTGACCCTGACCCTGACCGGAGTATCCGTCCATGTCCCTGCCTGTCGTCGGAGCCGCCCTGATGGTCGAGGACCTGGCCGACCATCGCGCCTGGCTCTTGGAGCGCCCGCGCGATCTGGAGATCCAGAGCTTCTACGAGGCGCATGTGCTGGACGGCGACTGGCACCCCGCGGTGGCCGAGGCGAAGCGCCAGCTGGACGGGTTCGCCGGGCGGCTGGGCATCCACGGGCCGTTCTGGGGGCTGGCGATCGACACGCCCGACCCGGCGGTGCGGGGGATCGTCACCCACCGGATGATGCAGGGGCTCGACGTCTGCGCGGCGCTTGGCGCCGACCAGATGGTGATCCACAGCCCCTATACCACCTGGGACTGGCACAACCTCGACATGCGGCCCGGCACGCGGACCCGCGTGATCGACAACACGCGGGCGTGCCTCGCCCCCGTGCTGGCCCGCGCCGCGGATCAGGGCGTGCAGCTGGTCCTGGAGAACATCGAGGACATCGACCCCCTCGACCGCGCCCGTCTGGCCGAGGCGCTGGACTGGCAGGCGCTGGCGATTTCGGTGGACACGGGCCACGCGATGTATGCGCACGGGTCCACGGGGGCGCCGCCGGCGGACTATTTCATCCGGGTGGCAGGCGCGCATCTGGCCCACATCCACCTGCAGGACGCCGACGGCCACGCCGACCGGCACTGGCGGATCGGGCGGGGCAGCATCCACTGGCCCGCGGTGTTCCAGGCCATCGCGGACACAGGCGCCAATCCGCGCCTGATCCTGGAGATGAACGATGTGGCCGACGTGCTGCCATCCGCCCGCTGGCTCGAGGCGCAGGGGCTGGCGGTGTAGCAGGCGGTCTCCACGTCGCCGAACGATGCCGCCACACCGCAGTCCGTGATGGGGCGGTTCCCCCAGGCTGAGACGGAAGGGCAGTGGATGGCCGCGGTCAGCCGCTGCAACGCCGGTGATCTGCACTTTATGGCGTCAGGTCGGACGACTTCGTTCGTCGCGCCGGTGGCACCAAAGCGGCTGGCCGAGGGGGCGGCCATCCGCTGCCCGGGCCGCTTCGCGGCTGTTCCGGGCGGGGCGTCCGGTCCGTCTTCGCAGCGAATTCGATCCGCACCGGGTGACCTTCCACTCAGGGGAGCACCTGCAACCACACCCAGGCCGACAGAAGGCACGACGCCGTGCCCGCCAGCACGCCAGATGCCGCCACCCGGCGCGCCACCCCGTACATGTTGGCGAAGAGATAGGCGTTGACGCCCGGGGCCATGGCGGCGGTCAGGACGGCGGACCGCATCTCGGCCGTGGTCAGGCCCAGCGCGCGGCCAAGGCCGAAGGTCACGGCGGGGTGCACGATCAGCGAGATGCAGACCACCATCGCGATGGTGGCCATGTCGCCCTCGGGCCGGTAGCGGTAGAGGACGCCGCCCAGCCCGAACAGCGCCGCCGGGATCGCCGCGCGGATCATCAGGTCGAGCGCGTCCTGTACGACGCCGGGGATCGGCAGGCCCGTCACGTTCATGGCGAAGCCCGCAAGGATGCCCAGCACCAGCGAGTTGCGGAACACCGCGTTGACGATGGTGCGGGCGGTGCCCAGCACCCCGGCGCCCGAGGCGCGCGCGATCTCCATCGCGGTGATGCCGACGACGTAGCAGAAGGGGGCGTGGAACGCGACGATGACGAAGTTCGCGGCGAGTGCGTCGGGGCCATAGGCGCGTTCGGTGATGGGCACGCCCAGCATGATGGAATTCGAGAACATCGCAGCGAAGCCGATGGCGACCGCGTCGGGCCAGGGCCGGGCGAAGATCAGCCGCGCCCCCGCAAGGCCCAGCGCGAAGCCGGTCAGTGCGCCCGCGTAGAAGGCGCCCAGAAGGCGGGGTTGCAGGCTGGCCGACAGGTCGAGGTTGGCGATGGCGGAAAACAGAAGGCAGGGGATCGCGAAGCCTTGGGTGAACTTCGCCAGCCCGTCGATATGCGCGTCCTCGATCCAGCCGCGCCAGGCGGCGAGGTAGCCGAAGCCCAGCACCAGGAAGACTGGCAGGATGACGTCGATCAGCGCCTGCACGTCAGACCGTGTAGCGGATGGTCATCCCGTCGAAGGCCGGGGTGACGAGGGGCGGTGTCTCCGCGTCCACCCGGGTGTGGTCGAGGTCCACATGCATGTTCGTCAGCACCGCGCGGGCGGGGCGCGCGCGGGCGATCCAGTCGAGCGTAAGCGCCAGGTGCGCGTGACTGGGATGCGGCTTGTAGCGGAGCGCGTCCACCACCCAGCAGTCGAGGTTCTCGATGGCCGCCCAGCCCTCGGGCAGCATCTCGGACACGTCGGGCAGATAGGCGAGGTCGTGGATGCGGAAGCCGAGCGCGGTGATGTTGCCGTGCTGGGCCGGGAAGGGGGTGAGCGTTATGTCGCCCCCTGCCCCGCCGATGGTGACGGCCCCGCGGATCGCGTTCATGTCGAGGATCGGTGGGTAGTCCGATCCGGGCGGCTGGACGAAGGCATAGCCGAAGCGGGCCATCAGCGCGTCGAGCGTGCGGTCGTCGGCCCAGACGGGCAGGCGGCGACCGGTGTTGAACACGATCATGCGCAGGTCGTCGATGCCATGCACATGGTCGGCATGGGCGTGGGTGTAGACGACTGCATCGACCTCGCCCACGCCCGCGCGCAGGAGTTGCTGGCGCAGGTCGGGGGACGAGTCGATCAGGACGCGCGTGGTGCCGCCGGTGTCGTGGCGCTCCACCAGCATGGAGCAGCGGGTGCGGGCGTTCCTGGGGTTCGCGGGGTCGCAGTCGCCCCAGATCCCGCCGAGGCGGGGCACGCCCCCGGACGACCCGCAGCCGAGGATGGTGAAGACCAGTTCGGCCATGTCAGGCAGCGGCTTTCTGCGCGGCGGCTTTCGTGAACAGCCGGTCGAAGTTCGCTTCCGTCGCCGCGGCGAAGTCGGGCAGGGGCAGGCCGAAGACCTGTGCGCCGACCGTCGCCGTCAGCGCGGTGTAGGCCGGTTCGCAGCGCTTGCCCCGGTGGGGGGGCGGCGCGAGGTAGGGGGCGTCGGTTTCCAGCAGGATGCGGTCCAGCGGCGCGGCGGCGAAGATCGCGCGCAGGTCGTGGGATTTCGGGAAGGCGGCGATCCCAGACATGGACAGGTAGAACCCGAGGTCGAGGGCCGCGCGGGCGAGTGCCGGGCCCGAAGAGAAGCAGTGCATGACGCAGGCGAAGGCGCCATTGCGGTGTTCCTCGGTCAGGATGCGCGCCATGTCGTCATCCGCCGCGCGGGAGTGGATGATCAGCGGCAGACCGGTGACGCGGGCGGCAGCGATCTGGGTGCGCAGGCTGTCCTGCTGGGTCGCCGCCGTTTCGGAGGTGTAGTGGTAGTCGAGCCCCGCCTCGCCGATGCCGACCATCCTGGGGTGGCGGGCGAGAGTCAGCAGTTCGTCCACCGTGACCGGCGGCTCGTCGGCCACATGCAGGGGGTGCAGGCCCGCGGCCCAGAACACGCCGTCGAAGCGGTCGGCGATGGCCTGCACCTGCGGGGCGAGGCGGGGGCGCGTGCAGATCGTGACCATCCGGCGCACGCCTGCCGCACGGGCGCGGTCGACCACGGCGTCAAGGTCGCCGGCAAGGTCGGGGAAGTCGAGGTGGCAGTGGCTGTCGGTGAGGGAGGGCGGCATGGCCGGTCGGGCGCCTTATCGGGCGGCTTGGGAGACGGCGTGGGCCGCGGCGGTGTCGTTGAGCTTCAGGAGCATATCGAGCACCAGCGCTGCCGGGTCAAGATTGACGGTCCGGCCCCGGCGCGCGCGGGATATCAGCGCGGCCTCGGCCTCGGCCCAGGCGCGGGCGGCCTGGGGACCGGGGGACAGGCGGGCGAGCCAGGGTTCGGGGGCGTCCGGGGGCAGCCCGGCGCCGGTGCGCGCAAGCCGCGACAGGATCAGCCCGGTCAGGCGGATCATCAGGTCGAAGGCCGCATCCCCCCCGCGGGCGATGTCGTCGGACAGGCGCGCGGCCTCGGACCGGTCAAGGCTGGGGGCGGTGGCAATCAGGCGGGTCAGACGGTCCCAGAGCGGCAGGCCGTCGGCGGCGAGAAGGCGGATCGCCTCGCCCGCCGAACCGGCGGACAGCATCGCCAGCCGGGCAGCGTCGGGGCCGGGGTCGTGGCCTGCCTGCGCAAGGGCCGCCGACACGTCGGCGGGCGCGAGGGCCGACAGGGGCAGCGTGCGGCAACGGGAGCGGATGGTGGGCAGAAGCCCCGCGGGCTGGTGGCTGACGAGGAACAGCGTGGTCCGGGGCGGGGGTTCCTCCAGCACCTTGAGGATCGCGTTGGCGGCCGAGGGGTTCATCTCGTCCGCCGCATCGACGATCACCGCGCGGCGACCCCCGTCAGCGGCGGAGAGACCGAGGAACCCGCGGAGCTTGCGCACCTCGTCCACGCCGATCTGGGCCATCAGGCGGTCGCCCTTGTCGTTCGCGCCGCGGCGGATCAGCAGCAGCCGCGGTTCGGACAGCGCGGCCATGCGGCGGGCCACGGGGTGGTCGGGCGCCACGTCAAGGGTCGCGGGCGGGGGCGGTGCGCCGAACAGGCCGTCGGGTTCGGTGTCCGGCGTGGCCAGCAGGAACCGCGCCGCGCGCCAGGCGAAGGTGGCCTTGCCCACGCCGCGGGGGCCGGTGACCAGCCAGCCGTGGTGCAGGCGCCCGCCGGTGAAGGCCGACAGGAACGCGGCCTCGGCTTGCGCCTGCCCGAACAGGCGGAGCGTGTCGCGCGGGTGGGGCGCGCCGTCCACCCGGTCGGGTTCGGGAAGGTCTGACGGGTCGCTCATGCGGGCAGCGGCAGGGCGGCGCGGACCGCCGACAGCACGTCCGCCGCGACGGTATCGGGATCATGCCGCCCGTCGATCAGCCGGAACCGGGCCGGATGGCGGGCGGCCAGCGCGAGGAACCCCGCGGCCAGACGTTCCTGGAAGCCCTGGCCCATCTCCTCGAACCGGTCCTCGCCCGAGCGGCGGGCCAGGCCGCGGGAGAGCGCGGTTGCGGGGTCCATGTCAATGAGCAGCGTCAGGTCGGGTTCCACGCCGATCACCGCGGCGTGCAACTGGTCCACGAGGGCGGTCAGGTCGCCGCGGGTGGCGCCCTGGTAGACGCGGGTGGAATCGGCGAAGCGGTCGGAGATCACCACCGCGCCGCGGGCGAGTGCGGGCCGGATCGTGCGTTCCAGATGGTCGCGCCGGGCGGCGGTGAACAGGAGGATTTCCGTCTCGGGCGACCAGCGGTCGGGCGGGCCTTCGACCAGCAGGCGGCGGATCATCTCGGCCCCCGGGGCGCCGCCGGGTTCGCGCGTCAGGACCACGTCGCGGCCCTGTCCCCGCAGGGTGTCGGCCAGCCGCCGCGCATGGGTCGTCTTGCCCGAGCCGTCGATCCCCTCGAACGTGACGAACAGGCCCTGCGGCGTGGTCACAGCCAGCCCTGCACCTGCCGGGCAAGCCGTTCGGCCAGGATGCCGGTGGCGATGCGGATGCGGACCGCAAAGCCGCCGCGCGCCACGTCGCGGTCGGCCACCAGCGGGATCACGGCGGGTTCCAGCCCGTCGCGCGGGATCACCAGTTCGCCAAGCTGCTGTCCCGCGGCCACCGGTGCCTCGATCGGACCGCGGAACACGACCTCGCCGGGGATGCCGCCCTGCTGGAGCGCGGGGAACAGGAGCTTCACGTCCTCGGCCGCCTGCAGGCCCACGCTGCGCGTGTTGCCAAGCCACACGGGCGCCTCGGCGACCACGGTGCCACCTTCGACCACGGTGCGGGTCAGGAACTGGCGGAAGGCCCAGGCGACGACACGCTCGGCTTCCTCGGCGCGGGCGGCGTCGGTCGGCAGGCCGGTGATGACGAACACGACGCGCCGGTCGCCCTGCACGGCGGACCCGACAAGGCCGTAGCCCGCCTCGGACGTGTGGCCGGTCTTGAGCCCGTCCGCGCCGATCCCGAGGCCAAGAAGCGGGTTGCGGTTCTCGTGGTTGGAGGGCACGCGGCCGTCGAACGAATACTCGGTCTGGGCGAAGTAGCCGTAGTATTCGGGAAATTCGGCGATCAGGCGCACGGCGATGCGGCCCAGATCCTCCATCGACTGGCGGTGGGCCGAGTTGGGCCAGCCGGTCGAATTGGCAAAGGTGGACTGGGTCAGGCCGATGGCCCGGCCGCGTTCGTTCATCAGGCGCGCAAACGCGTCCTCGGACCCCGCCAGCCCTTCGGCCACCACCACGCAGGCATCGTTGCCGGACTGGACGATGATGCCCTGGATCAGTTCCTCGACCGTGGGGCGGTCGGTCTGGTTCAGGAACATGGACGAGCCCTGCATCGCCATCGCGCGCGCCGACACCGGGAACCGGGTGTCCATCGTCACGCGGCCGTCGCGCAGCGCCTCGAACAGCATGTTCAGCGTCATGATCTTGGTCATCGACGCGGGCGGCAGGGGGACGTCGGCGTTCTTGGCCAGAAGCACGGTGCCGGTCGTCATGTCGTAGACCCAGGCGGCGGTGGCCGCGGTCTCGAACGCCGCGCGCGAGGGGGCGGCAAGGGCGGTCAGGGCCGCGACGGCGAGGGCGATCAGGCGAAGCATCGGCGGGTCTCCTGTCGGTCGTTCAGGAATGGGGTCGGTCAGGACTGGGGTCGGTCAGGACTGGGGCCGGGCCGCGCCGGGGCGGCCGGGCCGGGGGGGGTCAGCCGCGCACGAAGTAGGCGTCGGCGAAGCCCAGAGCCTTGACGCTGTTCAGGAGGGCGTCAAGGTCGGCACGGGTCGAGGCGGGGCCTGCCAGCACGCGCCAGATGGTCCGCTCGCCGCTTTGTGACTGGCGGATGTCGGGGATGATGCCTGCGGCGCGCAGGCGGTCGGCGGCTTCGGTGGCGTTGGCCTCGACCGAGAAGAGACCGGCCTGCACGAAGGAACGGGCCTGACCGTCGGCCGGGGCGGCCGATGTGTCCGCAGCGGGGGCGGCGTCGAGCGACTGGGTCTCGACGGTGGCGGGGGCCAGCGTCTCGGCGTCGATCGTGCCGGATCCGGCAGTGTCGGGCGCAGTCTCGGGCGCGGCAGTCTCGGGCGTTGCCGCGCCATTGCCGCGGCGCAGGAAGCCGAACAGGCCGCGGCGCGGGGCGGGCGCTTCGGGGGCCACGACGGCCGGGTCGGTCAGGGCGGCCTCGGCCGCCGCACCGGCGGCGTCGGCGCTGCCTTCGGCGGCGGTCGATGCGGCCGCACCGGTTGCCGCCAGCGCGGCGGCGGCGATGGCGGCGGCATCATCGGTGGCGGCGGTGTCGGTGGCGGCGGTGTCCGTGGTGCCTGCGGGGGCGGGTTCGGCCCCGGGCGGCGGGGCGACCTCGATCTCGCGGCGGACCAGCGCGACCACGCTGAGGTCGGTCGGCTGGCCTGCGAGGATTTCCAGCGTCGCGGCGGCATCCGACGAGATCAGGATGCGGGGGCCCGGCGCCTCTCCGTCGCGGCGGAACAGGGCGCCGATGGTGGATTTGCCGTTGGCCGTGTTGCGGATCACCACGCGCTGGGGTTCGCGGACATCGGGGTGTGCGACCCAGACGCCGCCCAGCGACGGACGACCATCCCAGAGCCCGCGTTCGGCGGCCTGGAAGACGTCGGGCGCTTCCTCGTCCTGTTCGACGACGCTGCCGGGGGCGACCGCCACGCGTTCGGCCGATCCGGCGCGCGGCTGCGTGAGGCTGGCGAGCGGCCCCGTCTCGCATCCGGACAGGACGAAGGCGGCGCACAGCGCAAGCCCCAGTCGCGCAGTCCCATGACGTGCGGCCCCATGACGTGCGGCCGTGGTCGTTGCCATGTCCTGCCCCCTGCCTGCGGCGGATGGTCCGCCCTGCGGCCCGGCACGAAGGACCGCCTGCGCCTCGGATTTTCTCGCGCCTGTGCCCCGGCGCGTTGCGCACAGTGTATCCGCGGCAGGCGGGCATGGAAAGACCAAGCCGGGGGGGCCGGGGGGTTCCTTGCCGATGGGTCCGCGCCTGCCGGGCGGCGGGATCACGCCAGACGGTCCATCGCCGCGGCAAGGTCGAGGTCAAGCTGCGTGAGGCCGCCCGCATCATGGGTGGTCAGCGTGACCGTGACGCGGTTCCAGACGTTCGTCCATTCGGGGTGGTGGTCGAGTTTCTCGGCCACCAGCGCAGCGCGCGACATGAAGCCCCAGGCGGCCGAGAAATCGGCGAAGCGGAAGGTGCGGGTGATCGCGTCGCGCCCCTCGACCGGGGTCCAGCCCGCGGTCAGGAGGGGGGCCAGGGCGGCGTCGCGGGCGGGGCCGGTCAGGCGCGCGGGTCTCATGCGGGGGCCGTGGTGTCGAGGCGGGCCTGGTCGGCGGCGTTCAGGTCCCCGGCACGGGTCCACGCGGGGCGGGCCACGATACGGTCGCGGTAGGCGGTGAAGGCAGGGGTCCCTGGCAGGGTGCCGAACATCAGGCCCCAGACGACTTGGGCGCCGACATAGACGTCGGCGGCGGTGAAGCGGTCCCCCGCGATCCATTCCGATTGCGCGACCGCGCCGTCCAGCGTGCTGATCGCCTTGTCGGGCGTGCCGTATCCCACCATGCCGCGCTTGTCGGGCGGCACCTCGAACCCCATCGCGCGGTGGGTCAGCGCCGATTCCAGCGGCCCTGCGGTTAAGGACAGACAGCGCCAGAAGCGGGCGGATTCGTCGGGTGTCTCGGGCGCCAGACGCGCCTGGGGAAA
>DBBA01000040.1 GCA_002291955.1 Rhodobacteraceae bacterium UBA996
GTCGAGCCCGTGGACGAGACGCTGGCGCCCGTGGAGTACATGATCCCCAAGGGCAAGCACATCCCGGTGCAGGAAGGCGACTTCGTGCAGAAGGGCGACTACATCATGGACGGCAACCCCGCGCCGCATGACATCCTGCGGATCATGGGGATCGAGGCGCTGGCCAACTACATGATCGACGAGGTGCAGGACGTCTATCGGCTGCAGGGCGTGAAGATCAACGACAAGCACATCGAGGTGATCGTGCGGCAGATGCTGCAGAAGCTCGAGGTGCTGGACAGCGGGGATACCACGCTTCTGAAGGGCGAGCAGGTCGAGAAGATCGAGCTGGACGAGGAGAACGCCAAGGCGCGGGCGCGCGGCCTGCGGGAAGCCAAGGCGGAACCCGTGCTTCTGGGGATCACCAAGGCCAGCCTGCAGACCCGGTCGTTCATCTCGGCCGCGTCTTTCCAGGAGACGACGCGGGTGCTGACCGAGGCGAGCGTGCAGGGCAAGCGCGACAAGCTGGTGGGTCTGAAGGAGAACGTGATCGTCGGGCGCCTGATCCCGGCGGGCACGGGCGGGGCGACGACGCGGATCCGGGCGATCGCCACCGACCGCGACAACGTCCTGATCGAGAAGGCCCGCGCCGAGGCCGCCGCGGCCGCCGCGCTGATCGCGCCTGAAAGCGACGGCTTCGGCATGGTCGATGCCGACGACGTCTTCGGCGCCGAACTGGTTGACACGCCGGAAAGCCGCGACTGACGGCTGCGGACGGGTGAACACGGGGGCCCCGCCTGCACGCAGGCGGGGCCCCTCTCCGTTGGAGGTGGCGCGGGCCAGCCCGCGCGCAGGCGGGGGGCGCTGCCCCCTCGGGTCCGCGTGCCGCGGACCTCCCCCCGGGGTATTTCGGCAAGGATGAAGTGGTGAGGGCCGCCCGGACAGGTGTCCAGTGGACACCTGTCAGGCCCGAACGCCCGAGGACCATGTCCGAGGGCTGGGGGCCGCCCGGACAGGTGTCCAGTGGATCGAGGGCGGATCAGGGATCGGTCCGGGGGACCGATCCCCCGCCCGAGGGGTCAGGCCCGAACGCCCGAGGGTGAAGGCCGCCCGGATGGATGTGCAGTGCACATCCTTCAGGCCTGAACACCCGAGCCCCATGGGCGAGGGTCCATGTCCGAGGGCTGGGGGCCGCCCGGACAGGTGTCCAGTGGATCGAGGGCGGATCAGAGATCGGTCCGGGGGACCGATCCCCCGGCCCGAGGGGTCAGGCCCGAACGCCCGAGCCCCGTGGGCGAGGGCGGGGGGCATCCCGCCGGGGCGCCCGAGCGGGGCTATGGCGCACCGCGCCGGGCGCTGCTACGCCAGCGGGACGGGACCGGAGCGCGCATGGCACTGTCGGACAACATGCGGGGGGCCGTGCTAATGACGCTGTGCATGGCGGCCTTTACCGCGAACGACGCCTGCATGAAGGCGCTGTCGGACCACCTGCCGTTCTGGCAGGCGCTGTTCCTGCGCGGCGTGGCGGTCTGCGCGGTCATGGGGGCGGGGGTCGCGATGCTGGGCCAGTTGCGGCTGCGCTGGCCGGCCCGCGTCTGGGGCCTGATCGGCCTGCGCGCGCTGGGCGAGGTGGGCGCGGCGTATTTCTTCATCACCGCGCTGTTCCACATGCCGCTCGCCAATGCGACGGCCATCCTCCAGGCGCTGCCGCTGGCCGTGACACTGGCCGGCGCGGTGCTGTTCGGCGAGCGGGTCGGCTGGCGGCGGTGGCTGGCGATTGCCGTGGGCTTTTCCGGGGTCATGCTGATCGTGCGGCCGGGGGCCGAGGGGTTCACGGTGTATTCGGTCTATGCGCTGATCTCGGTCCTCGCCGTGACGCTGCGCGATCTGGTGACCCGGCGCCTGCCGCGCGACGTGCCGGGGGGGATGGTCGCGCTGACCGGCGCGGTCACGGTGACGCTGTTCGGGGGCGCGGGCGCGCTGGTCACGGACTGGGCGCCGGTGACCCCGGTCGCGGGCGGACTGCTGGCCGGCGCGGTCGTGTTCGTGCTGGCGGGATACCTGCTGTCGGTGACGGTGATGCGCACCGGCGAGATCGGGTTCGTGGCCCCGTTCCGCTACACGAGCCTGGTGTGGTCGCTGATCCTGGGGTTCCTGGCGTTCGCCGAATTTCCCGACGGCCTGACGCTTCTGGGCGGGCTGATCGTGGTGGCCACGGGCGTATTCACGCTGTACCGCGAACGCCTGCGCGG
Organism: Rhodobacteraceae bacterium UBA996; assembly: GCA_002291955.1. Lineage (GTDB taxonomy): Bacteria > Pseudomonadota > Alphaproteobacteria > Rhodobacterales > Rhodobacteraceae > UBA996. The sequence continues at coordinate 2,232 of DBBA01000040.1, forward strand.
GCGCGCCGCGGCCGCCGAGGCCACGCCTGCGGCCTGAGCCCCGATGCCCCGGACGGGCTGGGGGGGGCGTGTTGACAGCATCGGCGACTCCCCCTATACGGCGCGCACTCTGGCCCGGGTCCCCCCGGGGATCTTCGGGCCGGAAGATCAGATGATGAGTGGTCACGATCCGGGCCCCCGCGCCCCGATCCTCTGGAATTCCACCGCATCGTTCCCCGTCAGGGGGGCGCTTGCGGTTCTTTTGCATGGTGCCCCTGGCACCGCGTGGTTCCCTTCTTCCCTGCGGTGGCGGGGGGCCGCACCCGAACTGGTAGAGCACCGAACTGGAAGAAACGGGGACAACGACCCAATGCCGACGATCCAGCAGCTGATCCGGAAGCCCCGGCAGCCGAACGTGAGACGCTCGAAGTCGCAGCACCTCGAGGCCTGCCCGCAGAAGCGTGGCGTGTGCACCCGCGTCTATACGACGACGCCGAAGAAGCCGAACTCGGCCATGCGGAAGGTCGCCAAGGTGCGCCTGACCAACGGGTTCGAGGTCATCAGCTACATCCCCGGCGAGAAGCACAACCTGCAGGAGCACTCGGTGGTGCTGATCCGCGGGGGCCGGGTGAAGGACCTTCCGGGCGTGCGCTACCACATCCTGCGCGGCGTGCTGGATACCCAGGGCGTCAAGGAACGGCGGCAGCGCCGGTCGAAGTACGGCGCGAAGCGTCCCAAGTAACACGCTGCGGCACCCCGGACGTGATCCGGGGTCTCGTGTCAGTGGCTCCGACCGCGGAGCCGAGCAGAGGAAGCGAAGTCCATGTCCCGTCGTCACGCCGCCGAAAAGCGCGAGATCCTGCCCGACGCCAAGTTCGGCGACCGGGTGATCACCAAGTTCATGAACGTCCTGATGGTGGACGGGAAGAAGTCCGTCGCCGAGACCATCGTCTATTCGGCCTTCGACCGGGTGCAGGCGCGCCTGAAGAAGGAACCCGTCGCCGTGTTCCACGAGGCGCTGGACAACGTGAAGCCGTCGGTCGAGGTGCGGTCGCGCCGGGTCGGCGGGGCGACGTACCAGGTTCCGGTGGAAGTGCGCACCGAACGCCGCGAGGCGCTGGCGATCCGCTGGCTGATCGAGGCCGCGAAGAAGCGCAACGAGAACACGATGGAAGAGCGTCTGGCGGGCGAACTGGCCGATGCGGTGAACAACCGCGGCACGGCCGTGAAGAAGCGCGAAGACACCCACAAGATGGCCGATGCCAACAAGGCATTCAGCCACTACCGCTGGTAAGGACACCACCACATGGCACGCGATTACCCGCTGAACCTGTACCGCAACTTCGGCATCATGGCCCACATCGACGCGGGCAAGACCACCACGACCGAGCGGATCCTGTACTACACCGGCAAGTCCCACAAGATCGGCGAGGTGCATGACGGCGCCGCGACGATGGACTGGATGGAGCAGGAGCAGGAGCGGGGGATCACCATCACGTCCGCCGCCACGACCACGTTCTGGTCGCGGACGATGGACACGGGTGTCGCCTCGGGCGAGAAGCACCGCTTCAACATCATCGACACGCCCGGCCACGTGGACTTCACCATCGAGGT
>DBBA01000062.1 GCA_002291955.1 Rhodobacteraceae bacterium UBA996
AGCAATCCCAGACCCGACCCGGCCAGGACCCGCAACGCGCCCCGGCCGCCGGGACCATCGCCGACACCGTGGGGTAGGGCGTTGTTCACCCCGCCGCCGCGCCAGACCCGCCAGGACCTGCCCGGCCAGGACCGCCACGCGCCCCGGACACTGGGACCATCGCCGATACCGTGGGGTAGGGCGGGGTTCACTCCGCCGCCGAACCAGACCCGCCAGGACCCGCCCGGCCAGGACCCGCCACGCGCCCCGGACGCCGGGACCATCGCCGATACCGTCCGGTAGGGCGGGGTTCACTCCGCCGCTGCGCCCCCCACATGCGCCCCCCACAGGCGCACCCCGCCGACCACCCTTGCCCGCGTCTGCCCTCCGGCCGCCCCGTCGGAACGCAACGCGCGCCCTGTGCCAAAGTCCTTGACGGACCTTGACAAAAGCTGAACGTGCACACCACTTATTTGGCAATATCAATGACTTGACCGTTTGTGCACATGTGCACAAACCCCGCCGGCCCAGGGCGCGGCCCCCGACCTGCCCTCTTGCGCCCAGGGTCGGCCCGTCCTACCCGGGGCAGACCATGGAATTTGCCGCCGCCATCACCGCCTTCGTCACCCTCTTCGTGGTGATCGACCCGCCGGGCCTCGCGCCCCTGTTCGTCGCCCTGACCAAGGGCATGACCGCCGCCCATCGCCGCGCCATCGCCCTGCGGGCCGTGGTGGTCGCGGCGGTCCTTCTCACCGCCTTCGGGGCCTTCGGCGAGGCGCTTCTGGGCTTCATCGGCATCTCCATGCCCGCGTTCCGGATCGCGGGCGGGATCCTTCTGTTCCTGACGGCGCTCGACATGCTCTTCGAACGCCGCCGCCCCCGCCGCGAAGGCCAGGCCGCGCCCCATCCCGACGACCCCTCGGTGTTCCCCCTCGCCACCCCCCTCATCGCGGGGCCGGGCGCGATGGCCACAATGATCCTCCTGACCGGCCAGGCCGGCAGTTGGGCCGAGATCCTGGCCGTCCACGCGATCATGGCCGCGGTGCTGGGGATCGTCTTCGTCCTGTGCCTGGGCGCGGGTGTGATGGAACGGGTCCTTGGCGACACCGGCATCAACGTGGTCACGCGGCTTCTGGGGATGCTGCTCGCCGCCCTGTCGGTCCAGTTCGTGCTGGACGGGCTCAGGGCCTACGGCCTCGCAGGGTGACATCGGGCCCCGGGCTGCCTATCTGGGCGGAGACGTGGCAGGAGGCGGGCGATGACGGGCGAGGACTGGGGCAGGCTGGCTTATCTGGGGCTTCTCCTTGTGGCCGTCGGCGGGTGGCTCTTCACCAACCGGCAGGGCCTGTCGAAGAACCTGCAGCAGGCGTCGGTCTGGGCCTTCCTGTTCATCGGCGTGATCGCCGGCTACGGCCTGTGGGGCGATGTCCGCGGCCAGCTTCTGCCCGGGCAGGCGATGGTCACAGGGTCCGGCCGGATCGAGGTGCCGCGGTCCGTCGACGGGCACTACCACCTGACGGTCGAGATCAACGGCGCGCCCGTGGACGTGATGGTCGACACCGGGGCGACAGACCTTGTCCTGACCATGCAGGACGCAAAGGCCGCCGGGATCGACATCGGGTCGCTCCGCTTCTCGGAACAGGCGATGACGGCCAACGGTCTGGTCGCGACGGCGCCCGTCCGGCTTGCATCGGTCCGCCTCGGCGACGTGGTTCAGGAAAACGTCCGGGCCAGCATCAACGGGGGCGAGATGTCTGGCTCGCTTCTCGGCATGTCCTACCTGGAACGCTTCGGCCGGATCGAGATCTCGGGCGGTCGCCTGGTCCTGGAACGCTGACACCCGGCCCGGTGGGCTGTCCGTCCCCCGCGCGCCCCTGCGGTCTGCCTGCGATACCCGGCCCCGCAGGACCCGGGCAACCGACCTCACGGCTTCGATGTGCTGCAAGTATCCTCGGGGGTCCGGGGGCAGACAGCCCCCGGCCTTCGCCTGGTCTCACTTGGGCGGCGCCGACGGCAGCGCGCCGCGCACGGCCGCCTCGCACGCAGCCGCCAGCGCCTTGCGGTCGGCAAAATCCGCCACGCGCAGGGGCGGGTGATAGGTCACCTCGACCGACCCCTGGCGCGGGGCGGCCAGGACCGCCAGCAGATGCGGGCCGAACCCCATGCTGCCCCACCAGCCGTAGAAGCGCGGATCGGCCCCGGGTGGTCCGCGCCACACCACGGTGACAGGCTGGATGCGCAGCGTCTCGCGCAGGCCGGGCGCAAGGAAGGCCGCAAACAGCGTCGACCGGAACGGCAGCACCCGCTGCCCGTCGGTCGAGGTGCCCTCGGGGAAGAACAGAAGCCGCTGACCCGCCGCCAGGCGCGCCGTGAACTGGTCGGCCTGGGCCCGTGCCTCGGTCCCTTTGCGGGCGATGAACAGGGTGCCCGTCGCGCGCGCCAGCCAGCCGATGCCGGGCCAGCCCGCCACATCGTCCTTGGCCACGAAATACACCCGCTGGCACGCGTTCAGTGCGAAGATGTCCAGCCAGGACGCATGGTTGGCCACGACCGCCCCGGCGTCCCACATCGGTGTGCCGCGCTGGCGGAACCCGATCCCCAGGATGACAAAGGCGGCCATGCAGACCGCGCGGGTGATCCCGGGGGTCACCGGGCGCTGCATGCCGAACAGTGGGCGTTCCACCAGCCGCAGGAACAGCAACAGCGCCAGCCCGCCAAAGGTGACGGCGCCAAGCACACCCCCCCGCAGCACGACCCGCAGCCATGCGCCCGTGCCGGTGACGGGCGGGATCGCCGGTTCGTCGGGGCTGTGCCAGGTGGGGGTCACGCGGCGCCTCTTATCCCGGCAGGCCGCGGGTGTAGATCGCCCGCGCGCGGTCATTCATCCGGGCGGTGTCCACGATCAGGCAGACATCGGTGGTGTTGAAGGCGCGGTCCACCCAGGCGCCTTCCCCCACCACGCCGCCCAGCCGCAGGTAGGCCTTGATCAGCGCGGGTGTGGCCAGCATCGCGGCCCGCCGGTCGATCCGGTCGGTGGGCAGAAGGTCCATCGCGCGCGCCCCGGGCCCAAGGGCGCGCACCCGCAGCGGGACGGGTGCAAGGTGGTGGTGGTGCAGCCATGCCAGCGGTTCGGCGATGGTCGCCAGGTCCGTGCCGTGAAAGCTGGCCACCCCGAACAGGATCTCGATCCCCTCGGCCAGCACCAGGTCGGCCAGACCGTTCCACAGGTGAAACATCGCGGCGCCCCCCCGTTGGTCGGGGTCCAGGCAGGTGCGGCCAAGCTCCAGCAGCCGCCGACCCGACCCGACCAGCGGGGACAGGTCGAACTCGCCCGCACTGTAGAACCCGCCCGCCAGCGCCGCGCCCCGGCTGTCGATCAGCCGCGTCGTGGCCACCAGACGGTCGCTGAGCCAGACGTTGAGATGCCGCGCGACGGCATCGAAGCGGTCGGACTCGCGCCCCGCGGCGTGGTCCACGCCATCGCCGCCGCCGCCCAGTTCGGCCACGAACACCCGGTAGCGCAGCGCAAGCGCCGCCTCGACCTCGGCCGGGGTCGAGGCCAGCCGCACGGCATGGGGGTCCAAGGTCATCCGGCGTTTCCTGTCGTGGCTCCGGCATCGGCGCGTGCTGTGGCTCTTAGGGCGCAGGGCGGGGCGATGCAACGCGGCCAGCCGCGGGCCGCAGTTGACACACGCGGAGGTTGTTCTACCATGGCGCGTGCTGTGTCGGGCGTGTGCCCGTTCCGGCGGTGTGCCGCCGCGCCTTGGGGATCACGGCGGGTCAGATCGGCGGATCAGATCGGGGGATCAGATGTCGAACACCGGGTCGAGCGCCACGCGCGCACCGTCGATCACCACCTTGCCTTCGTTCTGGAAGTTCACGGTGATGCGGTCGCCGATGTTCGACTGGACCTGGCCCAGCCCCCAGTCCGGCCGGTCGGGATGGCGGACGAACATGCCGGGGGTCAGGATCGCATTGGCGCCGGTCATGGGTCGGGTCCTTCGGAGGGTTTCGTGATGCGGCCGGGCGAGCTGACGGCGCTTCTGGGGTCGCGCATCTGCCACGACCTTATCAGCCCCCTGGGCGCGATCGGCAACGGGGTCGAGCTTCTGGCGATGTCGGGGGCGGTGGCAGGGCCCGAGATGTCGCTGATCTCGGAAAGCATCGACCACGCCAATGCCCGCATCCGGTTCTTCCGCGTGGCCTTCGGGGCGGCCGCCGCCGGCCACCGCATGGGTCGGGACGAGGTGATGTCGGTCCTGCGCGGGCTGTCGGCGGGGGGGCGGGTGTCCTATGGCTGGAACACGCCCGCCGATCTTGGCCGCCGCGAGGTGAAGCTCGCGTTCCTGTGCCTGATGTGCGCCGAGACGGCGATGCCCTGGGGCGGCCGGCTGATGGTCACGGCCGAGACGGCGGACGGTCCGTGGGAGGTCCGGGGCGAAGCCGCGCGCCTGCGGCCCGATCCGGCCCGCTGGGCGATCCTGTCGGCCAGCGACGCGTCCGGCGATGCGGCGCCGGGCGAGGTCGCGGCGTCGGAAGTGCAGTTCATCCTGGCCCCGCTGGCGGCCGAGGATTGCGGCCGCCGGATCACGGCGCGGTTCGGCGAGGCCGAGGTGGTGGTCCGGTTCTAGCCTTTCGGCAATCCGGTCACGGGGCGCGTGGCCCTACTTCGTCAGGATCAGCTTGCCCTGCCGGGTGATCCGCAGCGTGTAGGTCTGGCTGTCCAGCCGGATATGCGCGACCGGGCCGCCTGCCGTCAGGTCGGCCGCGTCGTGCACGGGGATCGGTGCAGGGACCGGTGCCGACAGGGGCGGCAACGGCCGGGCAATCGTCGGGCGGTCGAACGTGGTGGGCATGTGGGTCATGGCGGCCTCGGGTGTGCGGGGTTGGCGCCGGCTTCCCGAGGCGTCGGGTGGCTGAGCGGGTGCTGAAAGACTGACTGTTTCAGTCTGGATTGTCAACCGCCCGGTTGCGCTCTATGCCAGTCCGTGCGCCAGCGCCCGTGCCACGCCGCGCAGCTCGGCCAGCCCCCGCAGCCGCCCGATCAGGGGATAGCCCGGATGCGTGCCGCCGCCGATGTCGGACAGCAGCTCGTGCCCGTGGTCGGGGCGGAAGGGGATGGTGGCGTCGGCGCGGCCTTCGATGCGGCGGCGCGCCTCCTCGGCCAGCAGCGCGCCGATCAGGGCCACCATGTCGGTGTCGCCGTCCAGATGCGCGGCTTCCTCGAAGCTGCCGTCGGGGTCTTTCCGGACGTTGCGCAGGTGGGCGAAGTGGATGCGCGGGGCGACCGCGCGGGCGATGGCGGGCACGTCGTTCGCCGGGTTCGCCCCGAGCGACCCCGAGCACAGCGTGACCCCGTTCGCCGGACTGTCGGCGGCGGCCAGCACCCAGTCGATATCCGGCCGGCAGGACACGATGCGCGGCAGACCCAGGATGTCGCGCGGGGGATCGTCGGGGTGGACGCAGAAGCGCATCCCCAGGTCCTCGGCCGCGGGGATGATCTCGGACAGGAACCGCTTGTAGTTCGCGCGCAGCGCGTCGCGGCCGATCCCCTCGTACCCCTTCAGCGCGGTGCGCAGACCGGCGATGTCGTAGCGGTCGAAGGCACCCGGCAGGCCCGACATGATGGAATGCAGCAGCGCCTCGCGGTCGGCTTCCGTCGCCTGCTGGAACCATGCGGCCGCGCGGGCGCGGACGTCGGCGGGGTAGTCGTCCTCGGCCTCGGCCCGGCCCAGCATGTGGATCTCGAAGGCGGCCATGCGGTGCGCCTCGAACCGCAGGCAGGTGCCGCCGCGGGCGACGGGGTGGGCAAGGTCGGTCCGCGTCCAGTCGATCAGCGGCATGAAGTTGTAGCAGATGGTGAAGATGCCATGCGCGGCAAGGTTCGCCATCGACTGGCGGTAGTTGGCGAAGAGCTGGCTCAGGTCGCCGTCGCCGCGCTTGATGCGTTCGTGGATCGGCAGGCTTTCCACCACGACCCAATCGAAGCCCGCAGTCTGAATCTCGGCCTTGCGCGACGCGATCAGGTCCTGCGGCCATACCTCGCCATAGGGGATTTCGTGCAGGGCGGTCACGATGCCGACAGCGCCCGTCTGGGCGATCTGGGGCAGGGTGATGCGGTCGAAGGGGCCGTACCAGCGCCAGCTTTCGATCATGCGGGAACCTCGGTCAGGTCAGCCACCGCGGCACGGGCGCCTGCTTCGGTCAGGCGGGTGAGCGCGGCGGTGACGGGGGCGGTCAGGCGGGGGACAAGCGCAGGAGGGAAGATGTCCGACACCCCCAGAAGCGCGCGCACGCGGGCGTCCGGAGCCGGGTTCGCGTCGCACAGCGCGCGCAGGCGGGCGGCCAGGGGATCGCGCACGTCGATGGGCTGGCCGTGTTCGTCCGTGCCGCCGACATACCGCATCCACGCTGCGATGGTCAGGATCAGGCCGGGCGCCTGGCGGCCGTCATCAAGGGCCGTCGCGAGGGTTCCCAGAATGCGCTGCGGCAGCTTCTGGCTGCCATCCATGGCGATCTGCCAGGTGCGGTGGCGGATGCCGGGGTTGGCATAGCGGTCGGCCAGCGCCCGGGCGTAGGCCGTCAGGTCCGCGCCGGGGGGCGGTGTCAGCGCCGGGATGATCTCGCGCGACCACAGCCTGTGGGCGAAGGCTGCGAAGACCGGGTCGGCCATGCAGTCGGCGATGGTCTGATGCCCGGCCAGATAGCCCGTATAGGCCAGCGCGGAATGGGTTCCGTTCAGCATGCGCAGCTTCATGTGCTCCCACGGCGTCACGTCATGGGTGAACTGCACGCCGACGGGGGCCAGGTCGGGCCGGTCGCCGCCGACGAAGTCATCCTCGATCACCCATTGGCGGAAGAGTTCGTGCTGCACGGGGGCGGCGTCGTGCCGACCGGTCAGGCGGGCGACGGTGGCGATGGTGTCGTCGGTCGAGGCCGGCACGATCCGGTCCACCATGGTGGAGGGGAAGCGGCCCTGCGCCTCGATCCAGTCCGCAAGGGCGGGGTCGATCGCGCGGGCGAGCGACAGCGTCACGTCCCGCACCACGCGCCCGTTGTCGGGCAGGTTGTCACAGCAGAGCACGGTGAAGGGCGGCAGGCCCGCCGCGCGCCGGGCGGCCAGGGCGCGCACCAGGAACCCGGGCGCGGACACGGGCAGGGGGTTGGCGATGTCGTGCGCGATGTCCGGGTGCGACAGGTTCAGCGCGCCCGTCGCCGGGTTGTGGCAGTAACCCTTCTCGGTGACGGTCAGCGACACGATGCGCACGGCCGGATCGGCCATGGCGGCGATCACCGCGGCGGGGTCCTCGCGCGCGACGAGCACGGCCGTCACGCTGTCGATGGTGCGGGCGGTCTGGCCATCGGGGCCGAGTTCCAGCGCGGTATAGGTGCCGCCCTGCGGGGCCAGCGCATCGCGCATGTCGGGACGCTGGAGCGAAACACCGAGGATGCCCCAATCCCCACCCGACCGGGCCATCGCCTCGGCCACATAGACCGCGCCATGCGCGCGGAAGAACGCGCCAAGGCCAAGGTGCACGATCCCCGTGCGGGGGGCGGGGCCGCTGCGCGCAAGGCGCGGAAGGGGATCAGCGGGCAAGCCAGCCTCCGTCGACGGTCAGGATCGTGCCGTGGATGTAATCGGATGCGGGCGCGCAAAGAAAGACCGCAGCCCCCGCGACATCTGCGGGATCGCCCCAGCGCCCGGCCGGGATGCGCGCCAGGATCGCCGCCGACCGGTCGGGGTCGTCGCGCAGCGCGGTCGTGTTGTTCGTGGTGATGTAGCCCGGTGCGATGGCGTTCACGTTGATGCCGTGGGCGGCCCATTCGTTCGCCAGGGCCTTGGTGATGCCCGCCAGCGCGTGCTTGGACGCGGCATAGGCGGGGACCCGGATCCCGCC
>DBBA01000290.1:0-486 GCA_002291955.1 Rhodobacteraceae bacterium UBA996
ATGGGCACCGCCGACCAGTGGGAAGCGGCCACCATGGGCTACAACAACATCGGCCCGAACTACTGGAAGGGCGAGGAAGGGCGGCTGGCGCTGATCGCGGGCGAACAGTCGCTGACCGATCCGCAGTGGGTGGCCCCGCTGGAGCAACTCGCGCGCTGGAAGGACTATCTCGGCGACGGGTTCGAGGCGCAGACCTATCCCGACAGCCAGAACCTGTTCACGCTCGGCCGCGCGGCGATCTACCCGGCGGGCTCGTGGGAAATCTCGGGCTTCAACAACCTCGCGACGTTCCAGATGGGCGCCTTCCCGCCGCCCGTCGCCGCCGCGGGCGATCCCTGCTACATCTCGGACCACACCGACATCGCCATCGGCCTGAACGCCGCCAGCCCGAACGCCGAGGCCGCGCGGACCTTCCTCGAATGGGTCGGCAGCCCGGAATTCGCGACGCTCTATGCCAACGCCCTGCCGGGGTTCTTCTCGCTCAAC
>DBBA01000290.1:887-4642 GCA_002291955.1 Rhodobacteraceae bacterium UBA996
TCCACCATCCGGTCCACCTACCAGATCCTGTCGCGCGGCACGCCGAACCTGGAGAACGAGACCTGGACGGCCTCGGCCAACGTGATCCGTGGCGCAGAAGCGCCTGCGGATGCGGCGGCCCGGCTGCAGTCGGGTCTCGCCAGCTGGTACGCACCGCAGCAGTGACCTGACGCAAAGGCGGGGGGCTGTCTGCCCCCCGCACCCCCCGAGGATACTTGGGCCATATCGAAGGGCAGGGCGCCTGCGTGCACCTGTCTGTGCAGTTTCGCACCCGGCGTCCCGTCCCCGTCAAGGAGAGGCCCATGCCTGCCCGCCGCCCCGTCCGCTGGCACATCGCGGTGTTCCTGGCGCCTGCGGTGCTGGTCTATACCGCGATCATGATCGTGCCGCTGTTCGGCACGCTGAACCTCGCGCTCTACAATCGCGAAGGGGACGCGCGGGTGTTCGTGGGGCTGGCGAACTTTGCCACGCTGTTTGGCGACCCCCGCTGGTCCGCGTCGTTCTGGAACGCGCTTGGCAACAACGCGTGGTTCTTCCTGATCCACATGCTCGTGCAGAACCCCATCGGCATCCTCTTGGCGGCGCTCCTGTCCAGCCCGCGGCTGCGGATGGCCGCCTTCTACCGCACCGCGATCTTCATCCCCACGATCCTGTCCTTCGTCATCGTGGGCTTCGTATGGAAGCTGATCCTGTCGCCGATCTGGGGCATCGCGCCGGGGATGCTGGGTGCGGTCAGTCTGAAGGGGCTGTTCGCGCCCTGGCTGGGGCAGGAAGGCGCCGCGCTGACCACGCTGGCGCTGGTGTCGGTCTGGCAGTTCGTCGGCATCCCGATGATGCTGATCTACGCGGCCCTCCTGTCGATCCCCGACGAGGTGATGGAGGCGGCCGAGATGGACGGCATCACCGGCTGGTCGCGCTTCCGGCGCATCCAGCTGCCGCTGATCCTGCCGTCGATCGGGATCATCAGTATCCTGACCTTTGTCGGCAACTTCAACGCCTTCGACCTGATCTACGTGGCCCAGGGGGCGCTGGCGGGCCCGAACTTCGCAACCGACATCCTGGGGACGTTCCTGTATCGCACCTTCTTCGGGTTTCAGCTGCAACTGGGCGACCCCCACATGGGCGCGGCCATCGCGACGGCCATGTTCCTGATCATCCTGGCGGGCGTGTGCCTGTACCTGTTCGGCATCCAGACGCGGCTTCGGAGGTACCAGTTCTGATGGCGACCCGGTCCTCGCTGCCCCGCACCGTTGCCGCCCACGCGATTCTGATCACCTGGACCGTGATCGCGCTGTTCCCGGTGTTCGTGATCCTGATCAACAGCTTCAAGTCGCGCCGCGCGATCTTTGCTGAACCGCTGGCGCTGCCCACGCCCGCGACCTTCGATCTGGTGGGCTACACGACCGTGCTCCGGCAGGGCGATTTCCTGCAATACTTCCAGAACTCGATGGTCGTGACGGTCGCATCGCTGTTCTTCGTCCTGTTGTTCGGCGCCATGGCGGCCTTTGCCCTGTCGGAATACCGCTTCCGCGGCAACCTCCTGATGGGGCTGTATCTCGCCCTCGGGATCATGATCCCGATCCGGCTGGGGACGGTGGCGATCCTTGACCTGATGGTGTCGGCGGGCCTCGTGAACACGCTGGCGGCCCTCATCCTCGTCTACACCGCGCAGGGGCTGCCCTTGGCCGTGTTCATCCTGTCCGAGTTCATGCGGACCGTGTCCGACGACCTCAAGAACGCCGGCCGCATCGACGGGCTGTCGGAATACCGCATCTTCTTCACCCTCGTGCTGCCCCTGGTGCGCCCCGCCATGGCGACCGTCGCCGTCTTCACCATGATCCCGATCTGGAACGACCTGTGGTTCCCGCTGATCCTCGCGCCGGCCGAAACCACCAAGACCATCACGCTGGGGTCCCAGGTCTTCATCGGGCAGTTCGTCACCAACTGGAACGCGGTGCTGGCGGCGCTCTCGCTCGCCATCCTGCCGGTCCTGATCCTCTACCTCATCTTCTCGCGGCAGCTGATCCGCGGGATCACTGCGGGAGCCGTGAAATGATCCGCATCCTTGTCGCAGGGCTTGGCACCATGGGCCGGTCCCACGCGCTGGCCTACCACCACGACCCGCGCTTCACGATCGTCGGTCTGGTGAACCGCTCGCCCGTGGACCTGCCGCCCGACCTGCAGGGCTACCCGCTGTCGGCCGACTTCACCGAAGCCCTGCACCGCCTGCGCCCCGACGCCGTCTGCATCGCCACCTACTCCGACAGCCACGCCGCCTATGCCATCGCCGCGATGGACGCAGGCGCGCATGTCTTCGTGGAAAAACCGCTCGCCACCACCGTCGCCGACGCGCAGGCCGTGGCCGACACCGCCGCCCGCACGGGGCGCAAGGTCGTCGTCGGCTACATCCTGCGCCACCACCCGTCCTGGCAGCGCCTGATCGCGGAAGCCCGTGCCCTTGGCGGCCCGTATGTCTTCCGCCTCAACCTGAACCAGCAGTCGTCAGGCCCGACATGGGAGGTCCACAAGCAACTCATGCAGACCACGCCCCCCATCGTGGACTGCGGCGTGCACTACGTCGATGTCATGTGCCAGATCACCGACGCCCCGCCCGTCGAGGTGCGCGGCATGGGCCTGCGCCTGTCGCCCGAGATCGCGCCCTCCATGTACAACTACGGCCACTTCCAGGTGCTGTTCGCCGACGGGTCCCTCGGCTGGTACGAGGCGGGGTGGGGTCCGATGATGTCCGACACCGCCTTCTTCGTGAAGGACGTGGTCAGCCCCAATGGCGCCGTCTCGATCCGCATGCCCGACACCGCCCGGTCCGACGACCACGACACCCACACGAAAACCTCCGCCCTCCGCATCCACCGCGTGGGCCATCCCGATCAGGACCTGAACATGGCCGACGAGCCCGGCCACCAGGCGCTCTGCGACCGCGAACAGGCCTTCTTCGCGGACGCGATCCTGAACGACACCGACCTGGCCCGCCACCTGCAGGACGCCGTCCGCTCGCTCGCCGTCTGCCTCGCCGCCGACGAGAGCGTCCGCTCGGGCCAACCCGTGCGCCTGTGACCGACCTTCCTTCATCCTTGCCCAAATACCTCGCCGGGGGTGCGGGGGGCGCGCAGCCCCCCGCCTCCGCCGCCAGCCCGAAGGCACCGCCATGTCCGCCCTGACCCTGTCCCAAGTCACGAAATCCTTCGGCGCCACGCACGTGATCAAGGGCGTCGACCTCGCTGTCGAACCCGGCGAATTCTGCGTCTTCGTCGGTCCCTCGGGCTGCGGGAAATCCACGCTCCTGCGCATGATCGCGGGGCTGGAAGACGTCACCTCCGGCACCGTCACGCTCGACGGCACCGACATCACGAACACCCAGCCCGCCAAACGCGGCATCGCGATGGTGTTCCAGTCCTACGCGCTCTACCCCCACCTCACCGTGCGCGACAACATGGGCCTTGCGCTGAAACAGGCGGGCGAAAGCCGCGGGGCGATCCGCGCGTCCACCGACCGCGCCGCCGCCATGCTCTCGCTCGGCCCCCTCATGGACCGCCGCCCCGCGGAACTGTCCGGCGGCCAGCGCCAGCGCGTCGCCATCGGCCGGGCCATCGTGCGCACGCCGAAACTGTTCCTGTTCGACGAACCCCTCTCGAACCTCGACGCCGCCCTGCGGGTGGCGACCCGGATCGAGATCGCGCGGCTCCACCGCGATCTCGGCGCCACCATGGTCTACGTCACCCATGACCAGGTCGAGG
>DBBA01000293.1:0-276 GCA_002291955.1 Rhodobacteraceae bacterium UBA996
ACCGACGCTCTTCCGATCTCGCTGCGGCGCCGGTCGTGGTGGTGGCCACGGCCGGGTCGGGGGCGGCGGTCCGGGGTTCGGGCGGCGGGAACAGGAGGAACCAGACCAGGATGACGACGAAGCTGAGGCCCGTCGCAAGAAGGAGGTTCCGGTTGTTGTCGTCCATCGTGCCTGACCTGTCCGGGGGATCGGCCCGGGTTCAAGCGTTCACGGGCGCAAAGGTCAAGCGGATTCCCCCGGCAGGGCCGGGTCGCCCCAGTGGCAGGACAGCGCGCG
>DBBA01000293.1:587-881 GCA_002291955.1 Rhodobacteraceae bacterium UBA996
CCCAGTGGCAGGACAGCGCGCGGGCGGGCCGCCGACGCCCCCGGGCGGTGCGGCTGCGCCTGCGCGCGCGTCCTGCGGGTCTGCGCGCCGCCCTGGTCCGGGTGACGCGGGATCAGCCGGCTTCGCGGCCGATCTGCGGCGGTTCGCTGAGTTTCTCGCGGTGGCGGACGATCCAGGCGATCGTCTCCTCGAAGGGCATCGGGCGGCCGATGGCGAAGCCCTGCACGTTCTGGCAGCCGAGTTGCGCCAGGATCGCGTGTTCGCCGACCGATTCCACGCCTTCGGCCAGGGTTT
>DBBA01000293.1:1196-7344 GCA_002291955.1 Rhodobacteraceae bacterium UBA996
TCCACGCCTTCGGCCAGGGTTTCCAGCCGCAGCCGTTCGGCCATCGTCAGGATCGCCGACACCATCTCCTGCTGGTCGCGGTCGCGGTCCACGCGGGTGATGTAGCTGCGGTCGATCTTGATGCGGTTGACGGCGAAGCGGCGGATCGCGGCGAGCGAGGCGTTGCCGGTGCCGAAATCGTCAAGCTCGATCAGGCAGCCCATCTTGCCGAGCGCGGCGATGTTGCGGGTGATGGTGTCGTTGTCGGAGCGGGAGATCACGGTTTCGAGCACCTCGATGGCGAGGCGGTCCGGGGTCAGTTCGAACCGGTCAAGCTCCCAGCGGATGCGTTCCAGCAGGCGGGGATCGGACAGTTCCTCGCCCGAGAAGTTGACGGCCACGCGCGGCACCTGCAGGCCCGCCCGGTCCCAGGACCGCAGGGCGGTCAGGGCGTGGTACAGGATCACTTCGCCCAGGCGTTCGTTCAGGCCGGCTGCCGCGATGGCGGGCAGGAAGTCGCCGGGCGGGATCATGCCGCGGTCGGGGTGGTGCCAGCGGGCCAGCGCCTCGAACCCGGTGATGTCGCCGGTGTCGGTGGAGATCTGGGGCTGGAACCAGGGGCGCACCTGCCCCTGTTCGAGCGCCGCCGCCACCTCGTCGAGGTAGGCCGGTGCGTGTTCGGTGCGCACGGCCGTGTCGCCGGCATAGGACCGGATCGACCCGGGGCCGTTGGCGCGGGCGGCGGCAAGCGCCTGTTCGGCCGCGGCAAGGAAGGCGGCGCCCGTGCGGGACGGCGTGCGGGCCGGCAGACAGAAGCCGATGGACCCGGTCAGGTAGATGCGCCCCGCATCCAGCAGGATCGGATCGCTGACCGCTTCCTGCAGGCGCACGGACATCTGGATCAGCGTCTCGAGGTCCATCCGCCTGACCGGCGTGAGGGCAATGGCAAAGGTCGCGCCGTCGATCCGGGCCACCACATCGCCATCGCGCAGCGACGACTTCAGGCGCTGGGCGATCCGGCGCAGGATCGTTTCGGCCACGACCGGCCCCTGCTGCGACTCGAACACGTCGAATTCATCAAGGGCCAGCACCAGGCAGGCCGAACGCCGCCCGGTGGTGCGTTCACTGGCCAGCGCGGTGTCGAGGGCGGCTTCGACATCGCCACGCTGGGCGAGCGAGGTGAGGGAGTCGCGCCCCCCGCCGGACTGTCCGGGGCGCGGCAGCCAGCCCGAGACCGCGATCAGCGCGGGCAGCGTCACCGCCACCACGAGAAGCGCCGTTTCGCCCCCGAACCAGTATCCGGCCAGCATTCCCGCGGGCAGGAAGGCCAGCATGTGCGGTCCGGTGACGAGGTCACGCAGGAACGCACGGGCGCGGGCGGGGGCCGTCGGTCCGGGCCGGACGGAACCCTGCGCGGCGCTGTCGTCCGGGTCGGTCTCCGTGGGCGGTAGGTCGCTTGGCATGTGGCCCCCCTTGGCGCGGCGCTGCACGGCGCCCGTCGCACCGCGGGAAGCAGGCTAAAGGACCATGTTCAGGGCGCGGTTAACGCGCGGGGGTCGAAATGCCGCGCATTTTCAGCGTCCGCAGGTGCCTGCGTCAGGCAGGGGTGTCAGGCGCGGCCTGCGGCGCGCTGTCGGGCGGTGTCAGCGACAGGCCCGCGAAATCCCACAGGGCCGGGTCGAGCATGTGGCTGGGGCGCACGTTCGTCAGCGCCCGGAACAGCACGTTGCGCCGCCCGGGGTGGGTCTTTTCCCAGCCGTCGATCATCGCCTTGACCTGCATCCGCTGCAGTCCTTCCTGGCTGCCGCAGAGGTCGCAGGGGATGATCGGATAGTTCATCGCGCGGGCGAAGCGGTCGCAGTCGGCTTCCGCCACATGGGCGAGCGGGCGCAGCACGAAGAGGTCGCCATCCTCGTTCACCAGTTTCGGCGGCATGGTGGCCAGCCGCCCGCCGTGGAAGAGGTTCATGAAGAACGTCTCGATGATGTCGTCGCGGTGGTGGCCGAGCACCACGGCCTCGCACCCCTCCTCGCGCGCGATGCGGTAGAGATTGCCGCGCCGCAGGCGGGAACAGAGCGCGCAGTAGGTGCGGCCCGCGGGCACCTTGTCCACGACGACGGAATAGGTGTCCTGGTATTCGATCCGGTGCGGCACGCCCATCCGCGTGAGGAATTCCGGCAGGACGGTCGCGGGGAAGCCGGGCTGGCCCTGGTCGAGGTTGCAGGCCAGGATGTCCACCGGCAAGAGGCCCCGCCATTGCAGTTCGGTCAGGGCGGCGAGCAGCGTGTAGCTGTCCTTGCCGCCCGACAGGCACACGAGCCAGCGCGGGCGGGATCCGTCGGGCCGGGGGCAGACCATGCCGTAGGTGTCCACCGCCTCGCGCGCGGCGGCGACGATGCGCTTGCGCAGCTTGCGGAACTCGACCGACTTCGGGGCGCCGTGGAACAGCGGGTGGATGTCGTCGTCGGCGTCGTCATCGAACATGGGGAGCGCCTGCAGGACCGGTCGCACGCCGGAGCCTGGGCGTGCCGCCTTGCCATAGGGGGTGGCGCTTGTCATCGTCAACCGGGGACGGGTGTGGCGGGTGCGGCGATGCAGCGAGGGCAAGCCGGGGAACCGGGGGACGCCGACCGCGCGGGGGCGGCGCCGCCCGGGGTGTCGGGCAGTGTGGTGCCGAGCCGCCCGGGTCCCGGGACGTCGCTGATCCTGTTCGTGTTTGCGGCCGGGGCTGCGGCCGGGCTGATGGCGGCCTTTGTCGGCGCCGAGGTGCTGGAGGACTCCGCCCGGCTGATCGTGGCGGTGTTCCTGATCGCGCTGACCATGCTGGCGGTGGCAGGCGGCGTGATCCTTCTGTTCCGGCGGCGGATTCTGCGGCGGCTGTTCGGGATGGCCGAGACCGAGGTCGAGAACTTTGCCGGACCGCTGGGGCAGGTCGCGCAGGGGGCGCTGGCGCGGGATGCCGAGGCCGCCACCCGGGCCGCGCGCGATCTGGTGGCGCTGGCGCTGGCCCGCTATGCGTGGATCACGACGCGGCGCTGGATCGTCACGTCGCTGACCGCGCTGGTGGCGGCGATGGCCGCGCTGGCGGGGTCGGCCCTGCTGTTCAAGCAGAACGCGCTGTTGTCGCAGCAGAACGCCAAGATCGACCTGCAGACCGAGCTTCTGCAACTGGACGTGCAGCTGGCCGAGGCCGCGCGCAATGCCGAGCTGGCGGCCGAGATCACCGATATCGCGGCGCTTCTGGGTGATGCGGCGACAGCATCGGCGGCAGGCCTGGACCTGCCGGACGGGACCGCCGCCGTCGATGCGCTGGTGAACGTGATCGACCCGGTGACCGGGCTTGACCGGGCCCTGATGCTGCGGATCGTGGCCGCCAGCCAGGCAGCGCGGCCGTACCGGTTCCTGCACCTGGGTGTCGAGGCGGCCGACGACGTGGACAACCTGCGGGTCGCGCTGGGCGCGCGGCGGGACGCGTTGCCAAACACGGTGGCGCGGTTGCAGGCGGCCTATGGCTGGGTCGATCCCCGGCCGGGTGCCCGTCTGACCGAGCGGCCGGTCAGTCCCGAGCGGGGGCAGCTTCTGCGTGTGCTCCTGGCGGCGGGTCTGCGCGATCTGGGGGTGCTGAACCATTTCGGCCTGGACCTGAGCCATGCCCATGCGCCGTGGACGACGCTGGTGCTGCTGACCGCGCAGGGGGCGCGGCTGAACCATGCCGACCTGACCGGGGCCGATATCCGCGGGTCCGATCTGGGCGGCGCGTGGCTGATGAATGCGCGGTTCGACCGGGCCGACATCCGCGCCACCCGGTTCGACCGGATCGAGGCGGACCGGGTGCAGGTCCCGTTCCGGGTCGCGGATGCGCCGTACCCGAGCTTCCTGTCGGGTGCGTCGTTCCGGGACGCGGTGGTGATCGACAGCGGGTTTGCCGGGGCGATGATGCTGGCGGCCGATTTCGACGGGGCGCTCTTGTGGGGGGTGGATTTCAGGGGCGCCGTGCTGGGGGCGGCCACGTTGCGCGGGGCGGTGCTGGTGGATGCGGATTTCGCCGGGGCCGACCTGCGGTCGGTCGATCTGGACGGGGCCCATGTGTTCGGGGCCGATGCGCTGGAGCGTTTGGCCGAGGTGGCCGAGCCGGGGCGGTTCGACGCGACGCGGTTCGTGCTGGAGCCGGTGTCGGTGGAGGAGGTGCTGGAGGTGCGGGCGGCGGGCAAGGTCCTTGCCGCCGAGGATCTGGTGGCGGCGATGGGCGGGCTGCCTGCGTTCCGGGTCCGGCGGACCGGGGCCTTTGCCGACTGATCCCACGGTCGACGGGCGGGTCATCCGGCGGCCTTCGTCGCGCGTATTCCTGCGAAAGGAGCCGTCGATGATGCGTCTGTCCCGCCGTGCCGTGATTGCCATGCCCGCCGTCCTGGCCGCCTGCACCGGCAAGCCGTCGTTCCGCGATCCGGCGCTGTCCGCCCGGCAGTTGCGGCTGGAGGAGTTCTTTGACGGTCGCCTGCGCGCGCAGGGGCAGTTCCAGGACATCTTCGGCACCGTGCGGCGGCGCTTCGACGTGGATATCCGGGGCGACTGGGACGGGCAGCGGCTGCGGCTGGTCGAGGATTTCGTCTACGAGGACGGATCGACCGAGCAGCGCATCTGGACGCTGGTCAAGACCGGCGACCGGTCGTGGCAGGGCACCGCGCCCGGGGTCATCGGTGTGGCCACGGGGCAGGAGGACGGCGACCGCTTCAACTGGCGCTACGAGATCGACCTGCCGGTGCCCGACGGCACGCTGCGGGTGACCTTCGACGACTGGATGTGGCTGATGTCGGACGACCGGCTGCTGAACATCGCCTACATGAAGCGGTTCGGGGTGGATATCGGGCAGGTCGTGATCAACTTCGAGAAACTCTGAGGCAGTGAAGGCAGGGGCTCGGCCCCCAGACCTTTGCCTTGGCGGGGGGGGCTATGTCCCCAGACCTTTGCTTGGGCGGGGGGCTCTGCCCCCCGGGCCACCCGTTCCGGGCGACCTCCCCCGGAGGTATTTGGGCAAGGATGAAGGGGGCGGGGGTTTGCGCCGGGCGGGCCGTCGGGCTAGGGCTGCGCGGCCCCTCCGAGAGACCTGCCCGATGCCCCCCGAAACCGTCGCCTCTCCGCCCGCCGCGTTCCGGCGCGGGATCGTCGCGAGCCTGCCGTTCCAGCTGGTGATCGTGCCCTTCGGTCTGCTGTTCGGGGTGGTGGCCACGGAAGCCGGGCTGGGCGTCGCCGAGGCGATGGGGTTCAGCATCCTGGTCATCGCGGGCGCGTCGCAGTTCACCGCGGTGCAGATGCTGGACCAGGGGGCGCCGACGCTGGTGATCCTGGCGACCGCGCTGGCGGTGAACCTGCGGATGGCGATGTATTCGGCGTCCCTCACGCCGCATCTGGGGGCGGCGAAGCTGTGGCAGCGGGCGCTGGTCGCCTATGCCAACGTGGACCAGACCTATGTCAGTTCCATCGCGGAGTACGAGAAGCGTCCCGACATGGCGTTGGCCGAGAAGCTGGCGTTCTTTGCCGGGACGGCCGCGATCACCTGTCCGCTGTGGGTGGCGGCGACGCTGGCGGGCGCGCTGGCGGGCGACCGGATCCCGTCGAGCCTCGGCCTCGACTTCGCGCTGCCGATCACGTTCCTGGCGATGGTGGCGCCGATGCTGCGGACCGTCGCACATGTGGCGGCGGCGGGGGTGTCGGTCGTGGGGGCGCTGGTGCTGGCGGGGATGCCCGCGGGGACCGGTCTGCTGGTGGCTGCGCTGGCCGCGATGGTGACGGGCGCGGCGGTGGAACGCGCGATGGAGCGGCGGGGATGAGCGGGGCGCAGGTCTGGACGGTGATCCTGGTGCTGGGGGTGGGGACGTTCCTGATCCGCTTCTCGTTCCTGGGGCTGATCGGGGCGCGGCCGGTGCCCACCTGGGTTGCGCGGCTGTTGCGCTACACGCCGGTCGCCGTGCTGCCGGGGCTGGTGGCGCCGCTGGTGCTGTGGCCCGCGGCCACCGGGGGCGCGCCCGATGCGGCGCGGCTGGCGGCGGCGGCGGCCACGGTGGTGGTGGGCCTGTGGACGCGCAACGTGCTGTGGTCGGTGGGCGCGGGTGCGGGGGTGCTGGCCGTGGGGCTGGCGCTGGGCGGGTAGGGGCTACATCACCGGCGCGGG
>DBBA01000294.1 GCA_002291955.1 Rhodobacteraceae bacterium UBA996
ACGACGGCGACCAGAATGGCGATGCATATGGCAAATCCCGCGTCATGTCGGGGATGCCAGCCACGCAGCGGTGCAACCAGATAAATGATCAGGGGGTAAGTGACGATCGAGGACACGAAAAGGGCGAGCGGAACACCCGCAACGCCAAAGATGGGAATTGCCCACAGCAGAAGCGCGGTGTTCACGATGGCGCGCGCCGTGATCGTAAGGGCGAAGCGCCCGGACTGACCTGCCGCGAGAAGCAGGGCAGGGTAGGTCTGCGTGATCAGGCCTGGCATGGACCCGAGCACGATCAGGACGAGTGTGGGGCCGGCGCTGTGGTAGCGCGGATCGTACAGGAGTTCGATCAGCCAGATCCCGGCGAAGGCCAGGGTCGTCGAGGCCAGGAAGAGAACGCTTGTGAAGAGCACTCTGGCACGCGCGATCTTGGGAATGTTGTCCGCGCTTTCCCAGGGGGGTCTCTGGGCATAGAGCGGAAACACCACGCGGTTTCCCACTCCACTTGCCAGAAGGCTTGGCACGGAGGCAAGGAAGTAGGCGATGTTGTAGATGCCGAGGTCCGCGAGGCTGACGTACTTTCCCAGGATGGCACGGTCGCCTTGCGCCACAAGGAACGCGGCGATGGTCCCGAGGAAGATGTACTTCCCGTACCTGAACAGGCCGAAGAACGCGTCGCGCTCGATGCGGAACCGGTTCGGTTGCCCGGGCAGGGCAATGTGCGACAGGATGACATTGACGGAACTGCCGACGACATTTCCCAGGACCAGCGCCCAGACGGACTGCAACTGCCAGGCAAGGGCCGCGACGATGACAAGTGAGATGGCCTGCGTGATCAGGTTCAGGGCCGTCAGGCGTCCAAGCTGCAGGCGACGGGTCAGGACGTCGCTGCGGGTCGAGCGGAAGCCGTCGATCAGCGCCGTCAGTCCCGCAACCGGAAGCATCGTGGCGAGCAGAGGCTCTTCGTAGAAGTCGGCCATGGGGCGGGCGAGCAGGCAGATGACCAGCCACAGGAAGATCCCGCGAAGGACCTGGATGCTCCAGGCGGTGTTCAGAAAGGCCGGATCCTCACCGCGCTTGTTCTGGATGATGGCCGAACTGGTGCCGATGTCCGAGAACATGGCGACGCCGACGAGGACGACCATCACAAGGGCCATCAGGCCGAATGCCTCGGGAAACAGGAGGCGGGTCAGGATGAGGTTCGAGGCAAGGCGAAGCGCGTTCTCGCCACCGAACTGCAGGAACGTCAGGCCGGAGCCACGGAGCGCGCGTGCCCTGAGCCCGTCACCCCCGAGGTGGCGGGTCAGACGTGCCCAGGCGCCAGAGGGGCTGGTCTCGGCCATCGCGTGTTTGCCCCGGTTGCTGGTGTCGGTGCGGACGACCCTTGCCTGCGTGCCGCCCGTGCGCGCGGCGTAACCCATCGGGCACACGGCAGCAATCATGCATCGCGGTCGCGTGGCCGCGTCATGCTTCAGGCTGACAGGCGTGCCGTCTCCGGACGGGCGACGCGGGCCACGGCATCAAGGTAGCCGTGGCCATGCTGCAGGCAGGGTTCGAGGTGGTTCCCCTCGGCCCATTCGTTCCATGCGTTGATGAACAGCAGGTTCTCGTCCGGGGTCGGGGGCGTGAACCGCAGGGCCTTTTCTGCCAGCCACTCGCCGAACACGGTGGGCGAGGAGTCGCGGAAGATGATGGCCTTGCCCTGGGGACGGCGCGCGCTGTTGTCCCATCCCGGGCATACCCCCGGAAAACAGGTGTAGTCGGGCGGCGCCTGCCGGGTGTCGAAACGGGCAAAGGCAGGGTAGTCGTAGAACGTGTCCATGGCAGCGAAGGGTTCGACGACGGCGCGCAGGCCGGGGCGGTCCCGCACCTCGCGCCCGAGGCGGTGGCCGACACGTCGGCCAAGCGATGTCTTCACGTCGGGTCGGGTGTCGAGGAACCGCCGGAACGACCGAGAGAACGGCTGGAACTCGATTGCGGCATCGAAGCCGAGATCGGCAGGCGGGCGGGTGTCGCGGTCAAGGTAGCGTTCCACGCGCACGAGGTAGATGCCGACCCCCGCCGCGTCGGCCCGGGTGCGGAAGATGTCGGTCAGGCGGCGCACATCGGGGATGTCGTCGGTGTTGTAGATGGCAAAGACCGGCCGACCGTCGATCCGGATGTAGCGGGGATCGGCGAGGATCGGCAGCAGGTGCGCGATGTGGGCGTGGGCATCTGCGTCGGAATAGGTCTGGGCCAGCAGGATCTCGCGTTCGCCACCGTCCCAGGCCCGGGTCCAGTTCTCGTTCGCCCAGCACAGCATGAAGGGCAGGTCAGGCTCGCCGGTCCGCAGGATTTCGCGCACGGGAAGGTCCAGGAGGCGCTGGCCACCGAACCAGTAGTGGTAGTAGCAGAAGCCGTGGATGCCGTTCGCCCGCGCCAGTTCGGCCTGGGCCGCCCGGACTTCGGGCAGGCGCAGGTCGTAGAAGCCGAGGTCCGCGGGCAGGTGGGGCTGGGGATGGCCCCGGAACCGGGGGCGGGCCCGCACGACGTTGCGCCATTCCGTGAAGCCCTTGCCCCAGAAGGCATCGTTCTGCGGAATCGGGTGGTATTGCGGAAGGTAGAAGGCGACGGGCCGGATGTCGGTCATGGCGCGGCACTCCATGTGCGGGCGGGCATCGGTATCAGTTCATTAACCACCGGCATGGTTAATCCACCCTTAAGGCTGCCAGGAATGGGTTGAACAGAAGGGGATGGAATGCCGGTTCTCGCGCTGGATCATCGGTTGATCTATTTCGCCCACTGCCCGAAGGCGGGCGGGACGAGCATCGAGAAGTTCATGGTGGCGCGATGGGGCAACCGCGTCGGCATGCTGGGCTGGGGCTGGGACCGCCTGTGGTTCGCGCAGCGCGGCCAACGCGCCGATTGCCCACCCTGTTCGCCGCAGCACTATGTCTGGCAGGATGCGGCGCCGCGCCTGCCCTCGCCGCCCGATGCGGTGTTCGCGATCGTCCGCGACCCGGTCGCGCGGATGGTCAGCGAATATCGCTACCAGCGGGCCGAGCGCCGTGCAGGCCGCCTTGGTGTACTTGTCCGGGGCCTCGACTTCTCGACATGGCTGCACCTGATGGCCGAGGTCCATGCCAGGAACCCCTACGCCTTTGACAACCATTTCCGGCCACAGTCCGAGTTCGTGCCGGATGGCGCCAGGGTCTTCCGGCTTGAGGACGGGCTGGGTGCGGTGGGGGCCTGGCTTTGCGCGCAGGCCGGAGAGACACCGCCACACGAGATGCCGCATGACCTGAAGTCGCCCTCTCGCG
This sequence comes from Rhodobacteraceae bacterium UBA996, assembly GCA_002291955.1. Taxonomy (GTDB): domain Bacteria; phylum Pseudomonadota; class Alphaproteobacteria; order Rhodobacterales; family Rhodobacteraceae; genus UBA996. The sequence continues at coordinate 3,297 of DBBA01000294.1, forward strand.
GGTTTGCGGTCGTGCCGTCACAGGCGGATATTGCCCTGATCCGGACCTGGTTCGAGGTGGACTTCCGACGGTTCGGCTACCGCCTGCCGGACATCGCCGCAGCTCCGGCAGGGCGAGGTCCGCTGGGCCGGCAGAGTGTCGTCCGGGCCATGGCGCCACTGATCGACCGGCTGTACCGGCGCGGCCTGATCTGACGCAACGCGCGCCTGTATCGGCGGCTCTTCATCCTCTTTCGCGAGTCTGTGACGGACGGTCCGACCTGCGTGTCGGCCTTGTGTCCTGTTCATCCGATGGAGAGCCGAGCGATGCCCCTGATCACCAACGTGACCACTGCCTGGTCTGCGGCCGTGACCCTGACCACCGACGAAGTCTGGCAGGCGCGGCGCGGGGGCGTGTTCCTGAGCACCGCCACGACCCCGGCCGCCGGGGATGGGGTTCTGCTGCGCGAGGGCACCGCCCTGCAGATCGCGACCGGACGGGCGGTCCGCTACCGCACCGAGTCCGCCGATGGTGCGGTCATCGCCCGCGAGGCAATCTGATGCGGCTGGCCGGAGACATCTGGCGCTTCTGGATCACCTCGGGGCGGCGTCGCGTCCCGGGCGGCGGTGGCGGTCCGATTCCCAATCTTCCGCCGGTGGCGGTGGCCGACACGGCCACCGTCGCGGCGGGGACGCCGACGCTGATCAACGTGCGGGCCAACGATACCGACCCCGAGGGCGGGGCGATCACGCTGGTCTCGGCGACCACGGCCACCGGGACAGCGGTCGTGCAGTCCGGCCAGGTGCTGTACACCCCGCCCGCGGGGTTCTCGGGTCCGGCGACGATCAGCTATGTGATCGCCGACCCCGCAGGGGCGACGGCGACGGGCACGGTGTCGGTCACCGTGACGCCGCCCGCGAACCAGCCGCCGGTCGCCAACCCCGACACCGCGACCGTCCCCGCGAACGTGGCCACGCTGATCGCAGTCCGCGCCAACGACACCGACCCCGAGGGGGGCGCGCTGACGCTGGTCTCGGCGACGACGGCCACCGGGACGGCGGTCGTGCAGTCGGGGCAGGTGCTGTACACCCCGCCCGCGGGGTTCTCGGGTCCGGCGACGATCAGCTATGTGATCGCCGACCCCGCAGGGGCGACGGCCACGGGCACCGTGTCGGTCACCGTGACGCCGCCCGCGAACCAGCCGCCCGTGGCGGTGGCCGACTCGGCGACGGTCGCGGCGGGGACGCCGACGCTGATCAACGTGCGGGCCAACGATACCGACCCCGAAGGCGGGGCGATCACGCTGGTCTCGGCGACGACGGCCACCGGGACGGCGGTCGTTCAGTCGGGGCAGGTGCTGTATACGTCTCCGGCCGGGTTCTCGGGTCCGGCGACGATCAGCTATGTGATCGCCGACCCCGCAGGGGTGACGGCGACGGGATCGGTCTCGGTGACGGTGACGGTGCCTGTGGTGTCTGCAACGGCCAACGCGCAGGGGACGCTGACGGTGCAGGCCGAAACAGGGACGGTCACGATCACGGTCACCTCGCCGCCCGATCTTGCGGGAACCTACACCGGCAATACGGGGCTCCTGGCGGGTGGACCGGTCAATCTGGTCCTGCCGCGGATCACTGGCACGACGTCGGTCGGGTCTGTGCTGACGGCGGCGTCCGGACTGTGGCTGCACACCGGAACGTCGCCGACCGTTTCGCGGCAATGGCGCCGGGATGGCACCAGCATTGCCGGGGCAACGGGTGCGACCTACGTCGTTGCTGCGGCAGATGCGGGGCGTGCGGTGAGCGTTGTGGAAACCCTGACGGATGCTGCAGGCAGCCGGACAGCAACGAGCCTTCCCGTCGCGGTCCCCTCGGCCTTTGTTCCCGGGGATGATGCCGGCGTGATCGTGTGGTATGACGCCGATACACCGGCCACGCTGACCGCATCGGGCGGGGTCGTCTCGAGCTGGCTCAGCCGGGCCGGCACACAGACGTTGGGCCAGGTCGATGCAGGATCGCGGCCGGCGACCGGGACGCGCAGCATCGGCGGTCGCAATGTCCTGGACTTCAACGGCACGGACCGGATGTCGGGTCCCGTGGCGGTCCCGGCTGACGGGAACGTTGCAGTCCACGCGGTTCTGGCGATCGACAGCGTCACCAGCGCCTTTGCCGCAATCCTGTCGATGGATGGCGCAGCGGCGGACTTCCAGGTCGACGCGAACAGCGCCACCCAGTTCGACGGGCGGATGAACGTGTCGGGCATCGGCGCCTCGGTCGCGCTGACAGGAGGACCGTTTTCAGGTGCGAGGATCCTGTCGGTTGTCTTCGACCGGACCGGGTCGGGCACGTTCCGGGTATTCGTGAACGGCGTGGAGCGCGGAACCTCGCCCTACACCGCCTCGCTCGACGCCGCCCAGGTCCTGTACCTGATGTCGAACCGCAGTCAGAACGCCTATGTCGACGGAGCCGTGGGAGAAGTGATCGTGACCCGAACGGTCACCAATCGCGCACTCTACCACGCCTACCTGTCCGCACGTTGGGGGATCGCCTGATGCCAACCTTTGGTCTTGTCGGTTTCGCAGCCGGTGCGCCGGTCGCCGTGACGGTCTCGCAGGGGCAGGTTTCGGCCGCCGCTTCGGTTCCGTCATGGGGAACGCCCATCGGGGCCTATCCGCAACTCAGGCATGGGGCGGACACGGGCTTTGCGATCGAGGTGGACAGCGACGACCTTCTCGGCCCCTTGTCGCTGTCGCTGAACGTCGAGGGAGCGGCACTGGGGCCATTCGTCCGGACATCCGCCGAGCAGATCAGCAGGGCGGCTGTCAACCATGTGCAACCGGTGATCGCGGCGACGGCACCCCCGGGTTCCTATGCCGTAACGATCGGTCTGTGGACCCACGGTCTCGACCCTGCGCCGACGCCCGCCTACCAGTGGTCCCGCAACGGGGTGCCGATCAGCGGGGCGACGGGGACGGTCTATGCGTCCACGGCACTGGATGCCGGGACAGCATTGCGCTGTGCGGTGACTGTGGCGGGTGTGACGTCGACAAGCAACGCGGTTTCAGTTCCAGGTTCTGGCGGTGGAGTGACAGTGGCCGCAGCCACCAACGGCTTGACGTTCACGGCCGGTACCGGAGTGGCCGTTTCTGCAGGAACAAACGGGATCATATTCGCGGAGGCCTGAGATGACCCAACGCATCGAAGTCGGACCCGGGACCTACCCGGTCAGGAACGTGACGACAGGTGTCGTCGCGAACGTGGTCGTTCCTGCGCTTGCCGCTTCGGTGGCGCAGGCGGCACCAACCGTCGGTCAGACCCTGACGTTGACGACGAACGCGGCGGCAGGCGCGGGCTACCAGTGGCGCAGGGGCGCCTCGGATATCGCCGGGGCGACGTCGGCCAGCTACGTCACGCAGGGCGCGGATGCAGGGCAGTCGTTGTCCTGCCGGGTCAGCTCGGGCGTGCAGACGGTCACCAGCACGGGTGTCACGGTCGGGGCAGCGGGTGCATTCGCGGCCGGGTTCACCGCCTTTGTGGTCGACGACGTCGAGTTCGTGCCGAACAAGACGTTCAACGGAGTGGCGATCGGGGCTGCCGACAGTAGCCGCAGGCTCTTCGTGTACCTCTTCACCAATGGTGGCGAGACGTCGCCCGTCAGCCTGTCGGTCAACGGCGGCGCTGCATTGACCGCGCTTGCGTCGATACGGCCGCAAGGCCAGCGGCAGGTCATCCTGTTCCAGGTCGACGTGCCCACCGGCACCACGGCGAACTTCCAGTTCACGAACACCGTCGGGAGTTTCCTGTCGACGGGCATGGCCGTGGTCCGCGTCGTCGGAGGCCATACTGCGGCAACGGCGACTGCCGAAGGTGGCAGCGCGACCATCCCGGTAAGCATCGCGACGGTGGCAGGGGACAGGGTGTTTCTGGGGATCATGTCCCGGTTCAATGCCGGAGCAAACCATTACACACCGCCCGCAGGCTTCACGGAACATGTGGACGCACCGATCCGTCCGGCCGTGCCGGCCCTGCCCGTCACGCTGTCCAGCGGCGTTGCCGCCGGCGCGAGCCCCGAAACCTTCGTCACCACCCCGGCGGCGTTCCAGGAATATGCCGCCATTGCGCTGAGAGTGAGAGCAGCCTGATGCCCATCCGCACAACCCGGTTTCTCGGCATTGTCCTTGGGGCAAGTGTCTCGGTGACGGCGGTCCAGGCCGCACAGAACGCCACACTCGGACCGTTCGCATGGGGTGTCGATCCCGGCGCCGGCGGTGGGGGCGACCCCATGCCGCCCAACGCGACGTTGTCCATCGTCCTTGAAACGAT
>DBBA01000229.1 GCA_002291955.1 Rhodobacteraceae bacterium UBA996
CCCGCGCCCCGCGCCCGCCGCGGTCGGGATCCGGTCCCGCGGGGGGCAAGCCTGCCGGACGCCCGGGCGGAAAGCCGTTCGGCCGACCGGGCGGACCATCGGCGGGCGGGCCATCGGCCGGCAATCCCTCTGGCAAGCCCCCTGGCAAATCCTTCGGCAAACCCGCAGCCGAGCGGGGTCCGCGCCCTGCACGGGCGGCCGACGCCGATGCCGACGGTCGCACGACCGCGCGCCCGCCCCGCGCCCGGACGGCCTCTCCGTCGGACGACCGCCCCGCGTCCCCGCGCGGGAAGGGTCCCGGAACCGCCAAGCCGCGTCCCCGGTCCGACGGGGACAGCCCCGACCGCCGCCCGCGGTCCGGTCCCGAGGCAGGCCCCAGACCAGGCCCGCGCAGCTGGGGCAGCAAAAGCGCGTCCGCGCCCGGGGCCCGCGGTCCGCGGCGCGACGATGCGGGTGGTGGCGATGCGCCGCGCCCGCCCCGCGCGCCCCGCGCCGGAGGCACGGATACGGGCATGGGCACGGGCACGCCCGGCCGCCCGCGCACCGGAGGCCCGGGATACAAGGGCGACGGTCCCCGCACGGGAAAGCCCGCACCGTCCGGCCGTGGAGACCGCGGCAATCCCGACAGCACCGGTTCCGCGCGCGCCGCTTCTACCCGCGCTGGCGGCAAGCCCGGCGGCCCGAAACCGGCCAGTGCCGGCCCCGGCGGGCGCGCGTTCAAGGACCGCACGGGCCCCGGTCCCCGCGGCGACGGACCCGGACGTGGTGGCCCCGGACCGGGTGGCCCCAGACCGGGTGGCCCCAAAACCGGGGGACCCAAGCCCGGGGGACCGGGGCGTGGCGGGCCCAAAGGTAGCGGGCCCAAGGGCGGGGGACCCAAAGGCGGGGGACCCCGGGGCTGACGGCACCCGCGCGACATGGGTCCCTCGGGCCTTCCGCGGATCGGCCTGCCCCCGTCCGACCGGCACGGACCCGGCCATCCATGCACCCGGTGCAGGGCCGCGCGCCGGTATCCGGTCTTTCGCCGCGCGGCCCTTTCCCGTATGGTCCGCCCCGGGTGACCCGCAAGGGCGCATCACGGCCGATCCGGGGGGCGACGCGTGCAGATATTGGTGGCCTTGCTGATCCTTGGGGCGGTGTTCCTGGGGGTCGTTGTCCTGTCGGTCGCCATCGCCGCCCGCGGCCTGTCCGCCGCGGCCCAGACCGCCGACCGCGCCCCGGGGCGCGACGGTCTGTTCGCCCGCGTGGCCTTCGTCGCGCTGTTCCTGCTTTTGGGCGGTGTGTCGCTCGGGCTGATCGGGGCGGGCTGATGGCGCGTCGCTTCGGGGGCACCTTCTCGCCGCAGCCTGGCGCACGGCCGGGGTCCGCCGGGCCCGCGCCGACGCCGCCGCAGCCGCCCGCGCGGCTGCCGGTCCTGCGGCGCAACCTGCTCTATGCCGCGCCCCTGCCCCTGATCGTCACCGCACTGGGCCAGCCGCCCCTGGGCCTCGCCCTCGACCTTGCCGCCTGCGGGACGCTCCTGTTCGCGGTGTTCCTGCTGGACGAGGGGCTCAAGGCCGAAGCCGCCTGGAAGGCCCGCACCATCGCCCGCCGCCCCGCCCTGCCGCGCAAGGCCCTGGCCACCGCGCTGACCGGGCTTGGCGTCGCGCTGGCGGCCTGGGTCCCCGGAACCGCGCCCCTGAATGCCGCGATCCTGGGCCTCGTGGCAGCCGCGCTGCACCTTGTGGCCTTCGGGGTCGATCCCCTGCGCAACAAGGGCCTGACGGGCGAGGATGCGTTCCAGTCCGGCCGCGTCGCCCGCGTGGTGGACGAGGCCGAAAAGGCGCTGTCCGACATGACCGCCGCGGTCAAGCCGCTGGGCGACTGGGAGGTCGAGACCCGCGTCGCCCGCTTTGCCGGGGCCGCCCGCACGCTGATCCGCACGGTCGAGGACGCACCCCAGGACCTGACCGCCGCGCGGCGCTACCTGACGGTGTATCTCACCGGCGCGCGCGATGCCGCGCAGAAATACGCGACCCTGCAGACCCGCAGCCGCAACGCCCAGGCGCGCACCGACTTCGTGGCGCTTCTCGACGACCTCGAAGGGCACTTCGCCCGCCGGACCGAGGCCCTGATGCAGGGCGGCCGCGCCGACCTCGACGTCGAGATCGGCGTGCTGCGCGACCGCCTTGCGCGCGAGGGGCTGCGCCCGGATACGAACCCCGCCACGAACCCCGACCGCCCACAGACCCCGTGACGATTTCCCAAGGACGGAGCATCCCATGTCGCAGACCATTCAGGACAAGGCCCGCGAGGCAGCCCCTCTTCTGGCCGAAGTCACCGCCGTGACCCTGCCCGAGCCGGTCGAGGACATCCCCAGCATCGCCGAGGTCGGCGCCACCCAGGCCGCCGCGATCCGCCAGCGCATGGGCGAGATCGACATGGGCGATACCGGGTCGATCATCGCCTTCGGGTCGCGCGCGCAATCCGGCCTGCAGGAGATCAGCCAGTCGATGCTGGCCGATGTCCGCAACAAGGACGTGGGTCCCGCGGGCGACTCCCTGCGCCAGATCGTGACCGCCCTGCGCGGCTTCACCGTGTCCGAACTCGACGTCCGCCGCACCCGCAGCTGGTGGGAATGGCTGACCGGCAAGGTCGCCCCCGCCGCGAAATTCGCCGCCCGCTATGAAACCGTCCAGGCCCAGATCGACAAGATCACCGACGAGCTTCTGGGCCACGAGCACCGGCTCCTCAAGGACATCAAGTCGCTCGACCTGCTCTATGAACGCACGCTCGAATTCTACGACGAACTCGCGCTCTACATCGCCGCGGGCGAAGAGAAGCTGCGCCTGCTGGACGAGACCGACATCCCCGCGATGGAACGCACCGTGGCCGCCGCACCCGAGGGCGACCAGGTCCTGCGCGCCCAGGAACTGCGCGACCTGCGCGCCGCGCGCGACGACCTGGAACGCCGCGTCCACGACCTGCGCCTGACGCGCCAGGTCACCATGCAGTCCCTGCCCTCGATCCGGCTGGTGCAGGAAAACGACAAGTCGCTGGTGACCAAGATCAACTCGACCCTCGTGAACACCGTGCCGCTGTGGGAAACCCAGCTGGCCCAGGCCGTCACCATCCAGCGGTCGCGCGAAGCGGCCGAGGCCGTGCGCCAGGCCAACGACCTGACGAACGAGCTTCTCACCGCCAACGCCCAGAACCTGCGCGAGGCCAACAAGGTCGTGCGGAAGGAGATGGAGCGCGGCGTGTTCGACATCGCGGCGATCCGCCAGGCCAACGAGGACCTGATCGGCACGATCGAGGAAAGCCTGCAGATCGCCGACGCGGGCAAGGCGCAGCGCAAGGCGGCCGAGACCGAGCTTCAGGCGCTGGAAAAGCGCCTGCGCGACACGCTGTCGGCCGCGCGCGCGCCTGCGCGGGCCGCATCCCAGGGCTAGGGCCCGCCCATGGGCCCCGCGCCCACAGCACCCGCGCGGCAGCGGCTTGCGGCGACCATGGCCGCGCTGGCCGCCGTGCTGCTGCTCGCCGGATGCGACGCGGCGGGGCTAGCGGCCCTGCGCACCGCGCCCTCTGCGGCCCCCGTGACGTCGGCCGTGCCGCCGCCCCGCGCGCCGCAGGAGACGGTCGCCGATGCCCTGCCGGACGGGCGCGATCCCGCGCTGGTGGCCTACTATGCCCGGGTCGAAGCCGACCTGCTGGCCCGGGGGCTACTGCGCACCGACACCGACCCCGCCGATGCGCCCTTCGATGCCGCGGCGCTCGCCGCAGCCTTCGAGCGGGTCACCTTCTTTGCCGAGGCCGCCAGCCGCGGCGGGCGCCTGGTCCGGCAGCCCACGCCCTTCCCGCTGCAACGCTGGCAGGACCCGGTGCGCATCGCGCTCTATGCCGGGCCCGCGGTGCCCGCCGATCAGGCCCGCCGCGACCGCGGCAGCATCGCGCTTCTGGCCAACCGGCTGCGGCGGGCCGCCGGTCACCCGGTGGTGACCGTGGCCGAGGGCGCCAACCTGCATGTCTTTCTGGTGACCGAGACCGAGCGCCGCGGGCTGGGCCCTGCCCTGACCGGCATCGCGCCCGGCATCTCGCCCGCCATCGTGACGGCGATCACCGGCCTGGCCCGCACCGAATACTGCGCAGTCTTCGCGGTCGAGGGCGCGCAGCCCAACGTCTACCGCGCCGCGGTCGCCGTGGTGCGCGCCGAACTGCCCGACCGTCTGCGCCTGTCCTGCCTGCACGAGGAGATCACCCAGGCGCTGGGGCTGGCCAACGACTGGCCCGAGGCGCGCCCCTCGATCTTCAACGACGACGAGGAGTTCGCGCTTCTCACCCGGCACGACGAGCTTCTGTTGCGCATCCTTTACGACGCCCGCCTGTCGCCCGGCATGACCGCCGACCAGGCGCGCCCCCTTGTCACCCGGATCGCGGCCGAGCTTCTCGGCGGGTCGACCTGACCCCCAGCGGAGACTGCCCATGATCCTCAGCTTCCTTTCCGGTCAGTTCATCGACGTCATCGAATGGACCGACGATACCCGCGACACGCTGGTGTGGCGCTTCGAGCGCCACGGGCACGAGATCAAGTACGGCGCCAAGCTGACCGTCCGCGAAGGGCAGGTGGCGGTGTTTGTCCACGAGGGGCAGCTCGCCGACGTGTTCACCCCGGGGCTCTACGAGCTTCAGACGAACAACATGCCGATCCTGACCACGCTGCAACACTGGGACCACGGGTTCAAGTCGCCGTTCAAGTCGGAAATCTATTTCGTTTCAACGACCCGCTTCACGGACCTCAAGTGGGGCACGAAGAACCCGATCATCACCCGCGACCCCGAATTCGGGCCCGTCCGCCTGCGCGCCTTCGGCAGCTATTCGATCCGCGTGGCCGATGCGGGCCGGTTCATGACCGAGATCGTGGGCACCGACGGCGAATTCACCACCGACGAGATCAGCTTCCAGATCCGCAACATCCTGGTGCAGGAGGTGTCGCGGGTGCTGGCGTCGTCGAACATCCCCGTGCTTGACATGGCCGCCAACACCGCGGACCTCGCGAAACTGGTGACGCAGGCCATCGCCCCCGGTATCGCGGCCTACGGTCTCGCGATCCCCGAACTCTACATCGAGAACATCTCGCTCCCCGAGGAGGTCGAGCGCGCGATGGACAAGCGCACGTCGATGGGCATAGTCGGCGACCTGTCGAAGTACATGCAGTTCAGCGCGGCCGAGGCGATGACGACCGCCGCCGCGAACCCGGGCGCCGCCGGGTCCGCGATGGGGATGGCCGTGGGCATGGGTCTGGGCGGTGGCGCAGGGCCCTGGGGTGCTGTCCCCGCGGCTGCCCCGGCGCAGGCCGTCCCCGCCGCACCGCCC
>DBBA01000228.1:0-7107 GCA_002291955.1 Rhodobacteraceae bacterium UBA996
TTCAGGACATAGACAAGGTCCGGCCGCAGTCCGCCCGGCAGGCCAAGCCGGATCCCGACATTGTTGCCTGCGCCGAAACCGCCGTTCCGGCCCGCCTGCACGACCCGCACGCGCGCATTGCCGGCCGTGCCGGCCACCAGCGCCTCGAACGATCCGTCGCCGGAATCGTTGTCCACCACCGTGATCGCGCCCGGCAGCCCCTTCATCGCGCGCGTGGCCGCGGTGACGGAGCGCAGCGTCATCGGCGCGGTTCGCCAGTTCAGGATCACCGTCAGGATCGTGGGCCCGCTGGTCATCGGCCTAGCCCGCAAGCTTCAGGGCAACCGGCGGCACGCTGGGAAGCGGTGCAGCCTCGCGGTCGCGCAGGGCGTCGCCCTCGACGTCGTTCAGCAATCCGCGCAGATGCGCCGCCAACACCCGGACGTTCGGCTCCAGCACCATCGAGTCGTGGTCGCCCGGCACCTCGACCACCTCCAGCTCCGGTGCAAAGGCCGTCAGCCCGTTGTCAGGCAGGACATATTCCCGCGCCGTACTGACCCAGGCATCGCCCGTGACCCGCCACTTCAGGTCGAGCGGCGGACGATACAGGACGGTCCGGCCGGTCCGCCCCTGCATCACGTAGCGGGGCAGGGCAGCCCGGAACGCAGCCTCGATGGCCGTGTTGTGGAACTCGTGGCCGTCGGCCTCGGTCGCGGCACCCGCGCGGTCCCGCTGCAACGCGGCATAGGCGCGCTTGCCACGCCACCATTCCAGCAGGAAGCCGGGCCCACCGGCCCGAAGTTCGGCCAGCCGGATCAGCGCCTTGTCCCTGCGGGTCAGGGCGGGGCGCAGCGGCAGGGGCGTGTCCAGAAGCACGGTCAGGGCGACCGTCTCGCCCGCGGCCTCCAGTTGCCGGGCGATCTCCCACGCGATCAGCCCGCCGCCCGAGAAGCCGCCCAGATACCAGGGCCCCTGCTTCTGCACCTGCCGCATCTCGGCGATGTACTCGGTCGCCGCCACCACGAAATCATCGTGCGGCGCGTCGCCCCCGTACAGGCCGCGCGCCTGCAGCCCGAAGAACGGGCGTTCCGGCCCGATCAGATGCGCCAGGTGGCGCAGGTTCAGCACGTTGCCGAACATGCCCGCGACCAGGAAGAAGGGCGCACGGTTGCCGCCCTCGCCCGGATGCATCGGCACCAGATGGGTGAAACGGCGTACCGGTTCCGCCCGCTTCGGGGCGGGTCCGTCCGCGGTCGCCTCCTGCGGGCCGATCCGGTCCTCGATCAGGCGCGCGCAGCCCGCGATCGTCGGGGCCTCGAACAGGACCGAGATCGGGAAGTCCACCGCATAGGTCTTGCGGATCATCGAGAACAGCCGCACCGCGATCAGGGAATGGCCGCCCAGATCGAAGAAGCTGTCCTCGACCCCCACCTGTCCCACGCCCAGAAGGTCCTGCCAGAACCCCGCCAGCGTGCGTTCGATGTCGTTCCTCGGTTCCACATAGGCACTGTCGAGGTCGGGCCGGGCAAAGGTCGCCCCGCCGCCGCGGGTCTCGGTGGTCACCTCGGCCCCGGCGGCGGCGATCAGGCCCGGCAAGGGCATGGAACTGACCGTCAGCCGCGGCACTGCGCGGTCCGCGGGCAGAGACAGGGCCCGCAGGAACGCATCCGCCCCTTCGGCCGGGCGGATGCCCGCCGCCAGCGCCTCGTTCAGGCGTGCCTCGGCGGGCGACAGCGTGCGCGGACCGGTCTCGACGAATTCGACCTCGCGCGGGTCGGGCGCGGCGCCGAACGACAGCTTCCCGGTCATCCGGCGCAGGGATAGCGCCTCGACCTCGACCACCACGCGGCCGGCCTCGTCGGCCAGAACCACGTCGAAGCGCGCGGTTTCCCCGTCGCCGCGGTTGTCGGCGTGCCCGCGCACCCAGCTGGTCACGCGCGCAGGCAGCACCCCGTGCACCCGCGCCCGGGCGTAGCTGATCGGCACCCACAGGTGATCGGGCGCCCATCCCGGGATCAGCCGCATTGCCCAGCCGGTCGCGATGTCCAGAAGCGCCGGATGCAGCCGCCAGCCTTCGGTGACCTCGGCCGCAAAGGCATCGGGCAGCGCCAGCCGTGCGATCCCTTCGCCCCGGCCAAAGGCCACGCTGCGCAGCGTCCGCCAGCGCGGACCGAAGGCCAGATGCACTTCCTGCGGGCTTTCCATGCCCGCCGGCGCCTCGGCCCGGCCATCCGGGCAGCGTGCAAGGATCGCGCCGGCATCCAGCGGCGCGGGCACCGGCACGCGACCCATCCGGACCAGCGCCTGCGCATGCAGCACATGGCCACGGCGCCCGTCCAGCGTCACCTCGCTGCGGATGTCGACCGCGAAGCCCCCGGCATCGCGTTTCAGGCGCACCCGCACTTCGCGCGACTGGCCGTCGGCGATGTCGAGCGGGCGGAAGAAGTACAGGTCCGAGACTTCGAACGACCCGGTCTCGCCCGCGGCATCGAGCGCCTCGGCGATCAGTTCCAGATAGCCCGTGCCGGGCAGCAGCGCATCGCCCGCCTTTGTCCGGTGCCCGTCGATCACCCAGTCCGTCGCGGCCGACAGGCGGCCCAGGAACACGCGGTTCGCGCCCGCATCCTGCAACGCCGCGCTCAGCAGCGGCTGTCCAGACAGGGCCGTCGTCTCGCCGGCCGTGCGCGCCGCGACCGCGCCCGCGGCCATGCCGACCTCGGCCCAGATGCCCCAGGCCAGTGCCAGCACCCGCGTCCGCCCGCCCGCCCGCGATTCCGCCCAGGCATCCAGGAACGCGTTCGCGGCAACATAGTCCACCTGCCCCGCCGGTGTCGTGGCGGTGGACGAGGACGAGAAGGCCACGATCGCCCGCACCGACCCGTCGGGGAACAGCCGGTCGATCACCTGCGTGCCATGCACCTTGGGGGCCAGCACGTTCTCGATCGCGCCCGGATCGCGGGCCAGGAACGGACCGTCGTCCACCGTCCCCGCGGCGTGCACCACCACGTCAAGCCCGGCGAACCGGGCCCGCACCGCGTCGCGCGCCGCCGTCATCTCGGACAGGTTGCAGACATCGGCGGCCACCACCATGACCTCGGCGCCCAGCGCCTCGAGACCCCGCACGGCGGCGATCCGCGCCACCGCGTCCCCGGTGGCCCTGGGCCAGTCTGCCCGGTCCGGCAGGCCCGCCCGCGACAGAAGCGCCAGCCGCACGCCGGGCACCCGGCGGGCCAGTTCGCGCGCCAGCGTCAGCCCGATGCCGCCAAGTCCCCCGGTGATGAACACCGCAGGAGGCGCACCGGCCGTGCCGGACGCAAAGACCGCAGGCAGCGCGTCCGCCGCGGGCAGGGGTTCCGCGCGCCAGGTCCGCTCGAACCGCCGCTCGCCGCGCCACGCGACCTGACGGGTGCCGGGGGTGGCCACCAGATCCTCGATCACGCGGCTGGCCAGCCGGTCAAGCCCCTCGTCCCGACCGCGACCCTTGGCGGGCAGCACCACGTCCACCGCTGCCGCCGTCAGGCCCGGCAGTTCGCGCGGGATCACCATCAGGGGCCCCAGCGCCGTGGCGCGCTCGGGATAGGCCACCCGCTCGCCCGGCAGGGCGGCGGCGCCCGTGGTCACCGCGGTCACATGGATCGGCACCGGCACGCCTTCGTCAGCCAGCGCCTGGCCCAGGAACAGCAGCGACCAGAACCCCTGTTCGAGGTTGCGGTGGAAGAACGACGACCCGGGCCGGAACGTCTCGCCCTCGGTCACGCCCCAGAAATGCCCGATGCGCTGCGGGGCCAGTCCCCGGCCCATCAGGTCGCGCACCAGAAGGTCGAACCCCTCGCGCCCCTGTTCGGGGGCGACGACATAGGTCTGGTCGTCCACCCGCGCAAAGGCATCGCCCGCGCGCACCTCGACCACGCGGTGGCCCGCCTTGCGCAGTCGGCCGATCACGCGCGCGCCAAGACCCGCACCATCCGACAGGATCGCCCAGGTCAGCGCCGCCACCGCTTCGGGGTGGTCCGGATCCTCGGCCTCGGTATCGGCCGCCACCGGCTTCCACGCCGGACGCCAGCCCCACGCGCTCACATCCTCGACCCGTGCGGGCAGCAGGGCGGCATCTTCGGCCGCATCGGTGCCGGGCACGGCCCCGCCCGGCGCGATGAAATAGCTCTGCCGCTGGAACGGATAGGTCGGCAGCGGTACGCGCTGCCGCTTCGCCTCGCCCCAGATCGCCGACCAGTCCGCCTCGACTCCCAGCGCCCAGAGCCGGGCAATCCCGCCCATGAAGTGGATGTCGTCGGGCACCTTCTGGTCGGGGTGGCGCAGGGTGGACAGCACCTGGTTCGACGGCACACCCGACGCCTGCGCAAGCGACCCCAGCGTGCGCCCCGGTCCGCATTCCAGGAACACCCGCGTTCCGCCCTCGTGCAGGTGGCGGATGCCGCTGGCATAGCGGACGGTGCCGCGCAGGTGCGCCACCCAGTAGTCGGGGCTTGTCGCCTCGGCCGCGGTCAGCGGCAGCCCCGAGCGGTTCGAGATCACCGGGATCGTCGGCGCACGCAGAGTCATGCTGCGCAGATGCGCGCCGAAATCGGCCAGGATCGGTTCCAGCATCCGGCTGTGTGCCGCAATGTCTATGGCGACCCGCTGCGCCTCGATTCCTTCGGCGGCCATCGCGGCCTTGAGCCGGTCAAGCTCCGCATCGGGGCCCGAGATCACGCAGAGTTCCGCCCCGTTGACCGACGCGAGGTCCAGCGTGTCGCCCAGCCACGCCCGCGTCGCCTCCTCGGACAGGGGCACGCTCAGCATGCCGCCGCGCGGCACGGTGTCGAACAGGCGCCCGCGCGTCAGGACCAGGTCGATCCCGGCCTCGAACTCCATCACGCCCGCCACGCAGGCGGCCGCGTTCTCGCCCATGGAATGGCCGATCATCGCGGCGGGGCGCACGCCCCAGCTCATCCACAGATGCGCCAGCGCGACTTCGGTGATGAAGATCAGCGGCAGTTGCACCGACGGGCGCTTGAGCCGCTCGGCCGCGGCCGCCTCGGCCCCCGATTCGGGCAGCCACAGCGCGCGGATGTCGTAGTCGAGCTGCGGCGACAGGTGCGCCAGCCCCCGGTCCATCCAGTCGCGGAACACGGGTTCGGTGTCGTACAGGCCCCGCGCCATGGTCGGGTACTGCGCCCCCCCGCCGGGGAACATGAACACGACCTCGGGCGGCTCGGACAGGGCGGTGTGGCTGAACACCCGGTCGCGGCTGTTCGCGTCCAGCAGCGCCGCGGCCTGTTCGTGGGTTTCGGCCACCACCACCCGGCGATGGTCGAACGCCCGCCGCCCGTGCTTCAGCGTCCAGGCCACGTCGGCCAAGGGCTGTTCGGGGTGCGCGCGCAGGTGCGCGGCCAGCCGGGCCGAGGCGGCATCCAGCGCCGCCTTGGACCGGGCAGAGATCACGAGGGGCTGGAACGGCCAGTCGCTGTCCCCTGACGTCTCCCGCGCCGGCGCCTCCTGCACGATGGCATGCGCGTTCGTGCCGCCCACGCCCAGACTGTTCACCCCCGCCCGGCGCGGGGCACCCAGCCGCGGGAACGGCGTCAGACGGTCGTTCACCCGGAAGGGCGAGCCGTCAAAGTCGATGGCCGGGTTCGGCGCCTCGAAGTTCAGGCTGGGGGGGATCTCGCCGTGGTGCAGCGCCAGCGTCGCCTTGATGAGGCTCGCCGCGCCCGCCGCCGTGTCCAGATGGCCGATGTTCGTCTTGACGCTGCCGATCCGGCAGAAGTCGCGCTTGTCGGTGCCGCGGCGATAGGCCTGCGTCAGCGCCGCCACCTCGATGGGATCCCCCAGATAGGTGCCGGTCCCGTGGCACTCCACATAGCCGATGGTGTCGGGCGTCACGCCCGCAATCGCGATGGCCTCGGCCACCGCTGCCGCCTGACCGTCCACCGACGGTGCAAGGTATCCCGCCTTGGCCGCCCCGTCGTTGTTGATCGCGGTGCCCTTGATGATCGCCCAGATGTGGTCGCCATCGGCAATCGCATCCTCGGCCCGGCGCAGAAGCACCACCGCCGCGCCCGACCCGAAGACGGTGCCCTGCGCGCGATGGTCGAAGGCGTGGCAATGCCCGTCGGGCGACAGGATCTCGCCGTCCTGGAACAGGTAGCCCCGGCCGTGCGGCAATTCGACCGTCACGCCGCCCGCGATCGCCATGTCGCATTCGCCCGACAGAAGCGACTGGCTGGCCAGATGCACGGCCACCAGACTGGTGGAACAGGCCGTCTGCACGCTGATCGACGGACCCTTCAGGTCGAAGATGTGGCTGACGCGGGTGGACAGGAAATCCTTGTCGTTGCCCGTATGCCGCAGCAGGAACATGCCGGTGTTCTTCACCAGGTCCGGGTTCGAGCACAGGTTGAAGTAGAAGTAGCTGCCCATCCCGCAGCCCGCGAACACGCCGATGCGGCCGGGGAACGCCTCGGGCGGGTGGCCTGCGTCCTCGAACGCCTCCCAGGCGCATTCCAGGAACTGGCGGTGCTGGGGGTCCATGATCGCGGCATCGATGGGCGATAGCGCGAAGAACTCGGCGTCG
This sequence comes from Rhodobacteraceae bacterium UBA996, assembly GCA_002291955.1. Lineage (GTDB taxonomy): Bacteria > Pseudomonadota > Alphaproteobacteria > Rhodobacterales > Rhodobacteraceae > UBA996. The sequence goes on from DBBA01000228.1 coordinate 6,554, forward strand.
AACTTCTCGAATCCGTCCAGGATGGCGGCAGCGGGCACATAGTTCGGCTTCTTCATCCGCGACGCCGCCTCGCCGGCCGCCCGCAATTCGTCCTCGGACAGCTTGCGGATCGCCTCGCGCCCCTCGCGCAGGAGCGCCCAGTAGTCCCCGACGGATCCTGCGCCCGGCAGATGCGCGGCCATCCCCACGATGGCGATGTCGGTCGAGGTCACGGGACCTGTGTCAGCACCAGCCGTCATGCGAAACCCACCGCTACCAGATCAGACACACCGCGGGAGAATCCCGAAAGGGCAGCGGCACGTCAACCAAACCGTGCAGGAACCGGCCCTGCTCCGGCAATTGGCCTACTTTTCACGGGGCGCAGTGTCCAGCGCACGGCGATTCTCGGGCCAAACTGTGGAACCTGCCCGTGGCCGCCCGCCGAATTCCGCGCCGACCCGACCCGCATCAGTATCCGCGAATCGATGGTCTTGCCGTCGGGCCTGCCCGCGGGTGCGGCAGACAAGCCCCCTGTCGCGCCGTATAGCATGCAATTGTATGCTGTATGGCCTTGC
>DBBA01000228.1:7514-7966 GCA_002291955.1 Rhodobacteraceae bacterium UBA996
CACATGCCGAAGATCAAGGTCGCCAACCCCGTCGTCGAGATGGACGGCGACGAGATGACCCGCATCATCTGGGACGCCATCAAGCAGAAGCTGATCCTGCCCCACCTCGACATCGACCTCCTGTATTTCGACCTGGGGATCACGGAACGCGACCGGACCGACGACCGGATCACCATCGACGCGGCCAACCGGACCCGCGAGGTGGGTGTCGCGGTGAAATGCGCCACGATCACGCCCGACGAGGCCCGCGTTCAGGAATTCGGGCTAAAGCAGATGTGGCGGTCCCCCAACGGGACGATCCGCAACATCCTGGGCGGTACGATCTTTCGCCAGCCGATCATCTGCCGCAACATCCCGCGCCTCGTGCCCGGCTGGACGAAGCCCATCGTGGTGGGCCGCCACGCCTACGGCGACCAGTACCGCGCCACCGACTTTGCCTTTCCGGGGCCCGG
>DBBA01000106.1 GCA_002291955.1 Rhodobacteraceae bacterium UBA996
TCGGCCCGGGTCAGCAGGGCGTCCGGTCGGCGCCGTGCGGCGCGCAGGAGGGGCGAAGTCGGGCTCCGGTGGCCCGGCGGTGCGCGGGACCAAGAAGGTTGGCACCATGTCGCCGCTGCGCACGGGCACCGACAGCGGGCCTGCGCGCCTGGCCGAGCCTTCTCTGGCGGCCCGCTCTGCCGCCGCAACCATGTCCGTCCGCGCCCTGGGTGACCCGACGCTGGCCGAAAGCCCCCGCGGCATGACGTCGATGCCCGTGGTCATCGGACTGGTCGCGGCCCTGCTGATTGCGCTGGCGGCGGCCGTGGGCCTGTCGCGGGTTGTCATCGGCTGGCTGGCGCCGCCGACTGATGACGTCGTGATCTCGGCCGATGCACCGATGGTGGCGGGCGTGCCTGTCCCCGAACCGACGGTCAAGGCGGCCCCTGCGGCCGTCGTGCCCGACGTGGCCCGGACCGTGGCCACGGACGCAGCAACGCCACCGGCGCCGCGAGCGGACGCCCCCGTGGCTGACGTCACGACCACCCTGCCATCGGTGGACCAGGAGGTCGTCGGACCGCAGACACCCGAGGACGCCCAATCCCCACAGGTCGCCGAGCCGCCTGCGCCGGAACAGGCTCCTCCGCTGTCCCCACCAGCCACGTCGTCCGTCATTGCGGACACCGGCAGCGCCACAGATACTGCGGGACCGGGGGCCCCGGCGAGTGTCGCCGTGCCCCCGTCGTCGGATGCCGTCGCGGCGCCCCGGTCCGCGCCCGCGCCGCTGGCGCCGCCAGACGGCAGCGACACCTTGCCGCAAGTTCCGGCGCAGTTCGTCCTCGGTCCGGGCCCTGCCCCGGTCGTCGACCCCGACCGGCCCGCACCCGTGGCTGCGCCACGGGCGGCGACCTTGCTTCTGGCCTCCGTCGATCCGGCGGTGTCCCTGCAGGATCCGCTTGCGCTGGTCGCACCGGGGCAAGGTGCCGCGCTGGATCTGCCCGAGATCCAGCCGTTGCCGCCGCCCGGCGTGACCTATCGCCTGGATGACCGGGGTCTTGTCGTTGCGACGGCCGAGGGCGCGCTTGCGCCGGAAGGTCACCTTGTGACGCTCGGCCGCCCGGCACTTGTGCCGCCTGCGCGCCCGCTGACGGCCATGCCAGCGCCGGCCGTTGCGTCCGACCTGGCCACCGTGCAGCGCCTGGCCCGGCTGCGTCCCCCGCCCCGGCCTGCTGCCCTGCCGTCCGCCCCCGTGACCGATGGTGCCGCCGTGGTCCCATCCGACGGGCCGTCGGAAGAACCGTCGGCGGATGTGGCGGAAACGGGTGTTCCGGCGGCGCTTGCCGAGGCCCTGAGTGCCGCGCGCGCTCCGGATGCGGACACCGTCCGTCCGCTGCCACGTCCGGCGTCGCTCGCATCGGCGGCAACCGCCACGCCACCCGACGCGGCGCCCCCGTCATTTGCCAGCGCCACGGAACGGGCGATCCCCGTCTCGCTGCGGCCGGCGATCCGGCCCGCCGGTCTCGACGCGATCGCCGCAGCGGCAGCCGTGCGCATCGCGCCCCTGCCACCGGCCGAGTCGACCGCCCAGACCCCGGCAGAGCCCCCGCAGGATTTCAGCTACGACGACGGCGAACCGGAGGTCGCGTCAGCCGCGCCGCGGATCCCGTCGAGTGCCAGCGTTGCCCGCCAGGCAACTGTCGACAACGCGCTGAACCTGCGCGAGTTGAACCTGATCGGGGTCTACGGCACGGCATCCGACCGCCGCGCGCTGGTCCGCTTGCCGAACGGACGCTTCGTCAAGGTCGAGATCGGCGACCGCGTGGACGGGGGCCAGGTGGCCGACATCGGTGACCGCGACCTGCGCTATGTGAAGGGCGGGCGCAGCATCGTGCTGTCGATGCCGCGGGGCTAGCTCAGTCTGTTGCCGGTCGCCTCGACCAGCCGTTCGACGGCGTAGCTCGCCGCATCATCGAACGGTGTCAGCACCAGATCGGCGCCCCGGTCAAGCAGGGCCTGCGCTTCGTCACGCCGGGCTGCCGACAGCACGACCCGCCCGCGAAACCCTGCGTCCCGCAGCCCGTGCAGCAGGGCGAACTGCGGGTCGGCGCTGGTCAACGGACCGCGGTCGCGCGGCACGGCGGAAATCACGGCGCGCGCCCGGCGCAGGTTCAGGTGCCGCGCAAACTCGGGGTCGGTCGCGTCGCCGAAGGCCGCATCCAGCCCTGCCGCCCGCCACTGCGCCACCGCCTCGGGGTCGAAGTCGAGACCGAGAACCCGGAAGCCCCGGTCCGACAGCTCGCGCCCGATGCGGCTGCCGAACCGGCCAAGCCCGAAGATGACGAAGTCATGCGCGGCAGCCTCGGCCCGCTTGCCCGTCGCGTCGACCTCGCGGACCGGTTCGCGCCGCACGACACGGCCAAGCCAGGGCTCGACCAGGCGGTGCAGCGCCTGGGACCAGGTGATGACGTAGACCGACAGCGCAATGGTCACGAGACCGACCAGCGTGACGACCCCCTGCGCCTCGGCGCCGACATGGCCAAGCGACAGGCCGACCGCCATGAAGATCAGCGAGAACTCCGAGATCTGGCCCAGGATCAGGCCGGACAGGGTGGCCGTCCGCGGCCCGTAGCCCGACCGCACCAGCAGGACGACGACGATCAGCGGCTTGCCCACCAGCACGAACAGCGACAGGACCGCAGCAGGCGCCAGCGCGGCGCCAAGCGCATCGAGGTCGAGCCCCGCGCCGAGGTCGATGAAGAAGAACAGAAGCAGGAAGTCCCGCAGCGACGCCAGCCGCGACCCGATGGCATCGCGGTAGGGCGTGGACGCCAGCGACACTCCTGCAAGAAGGCCTCCGATCTCCATGCCGATGCCGACCAGATCGCCTGCCGCGGCCAACCCAGCAGCCCAGCCGGTGGCAAAGTCACCAGAAGCTCGGGTGACCGCGCCACCTGGGCAAGCAGCCGGTCGGCCACGTGCCGGATGAAAAGCGCGACCACTCCCACCATGACCTCGCCGCCCACAACAAGCCGGGCCAGATCGCCCGCGGCGCTGCCGGTTTCCTCCGCGACGCCCAGGCCGACCGCCGACAGGATCACCATGCACAGCACTACGAGAAGGTCCTGCACGATCAGGAACCCGAGCGCGACCTTGCCGTGCAGGGCACCGATCTCGCCCTTGTCGGACAGGAGCTTCACGATGATGATCGTGGACGAGAACGTCAGCG
>DBBA01000107.1 GCA_002291955.1 Rhodobacteraceae bacterium UBA996
TGACCGCCCTCCTCGTGGATCGTCGCTGACCCACCTTGGCACACCGATGCCGTCGGGGGGCGGTCAGACCATCAGAGCCCGTCAGCCGGGATCGACGAACAGCGTCCCGGCAAAGACCTCGCGCGCGACGGTCTGGATCAGCCGGGCGATCCGCGGCGCGGCCTCGTCCTCGCTCGCCACGCGGGTGACCAGGCCCGCCGACCGCAGGATCCGCGCCCCTTCCATCGGCACCACGCACACGTCCTTGTCCGTCGCGCCGATCTCGGACCGGACGTAGAGCGCGGGCAGGAACGCGACGCCCATGCCCATCCCCGCCATCAGCCGGATCGCGTCGAGGCTCGTGCCCTCGTAGTCGGTGCGCAGCCGCGCGCCCAGCACCTCGCACAGTTCGGCGACCTGCTGGCGCAGCGAATAGGCCGGACCCAGCGACAGCACCGTCGCATCGCGCAGGTCGGCCCGCGTGGCGATCCCGCGCGCGGCGAGCGGATGGTCGCGCGCCGTGACCAGTTCCAGGGGTTCGCGGAACAGCCGGATCGGGCGGAAGTCGCCCCGCACCGGCAACTGCAACAGGATCATGTCGAAGTCACCATTGGCAAGGCCCCGCGTCAGTTCGTCGGGCGGCGCCTCGCGGATGTAGAGCCGCAGGTCGGGATGCAGCGCGTGCAGCCGCGCGATCACATGCGGCAGCAGGTAGGGGCCAAGCGTGCCCGAGGCGCCGAAGCGGATCGTTCCGGCCAGCCCCGTGCGGGGGGCATCGAACCGGTTCACGAGGTTCGTCAGCGACTCGATCACCGCCCGCGCGCGTTCGTGCACCTCGCGACCCGCGGGGGTCAGGGTCACCCCTGACCGCCCGCGTTCCACCAGACGCTGGCCGAGCCGCTTCTCCAGCCCGGCCAGCTGCACCGACAGCGACGGCTGGCTGATCCCGCACTGTTCGGCCGCGCGGGTGAAGCTGCCAGTCTCGGCCAGCGCCACGAAGTATTCGAGTTGCCGGATACTCGGCAGGTCGGTCATGGTCACCCTACAGGAATTCGTCCTCGCCACCGCCGCCTTCATCGAACGCGGGCGGTGGCGGCGGCGCACCTTCGGCCCCGGGCGCATCGGACCGGAACAGAAGGTCCGGCAGCCAGGTCGCCATCTCGGGGAAGGCCCAGAGCACGCCCAGTGCCACAAGCTGGATCACGATGAACGGGGTCACGCCGCGGTAGATCATCGGCGTGGTGATCGTGCGCGGCGCCACGCCCCGCAGGTAGAACAGCGAGAACCCGAATGGCGGCGTCAGGAAGCTCGTCTGCAACAGTAGTCCGATCATCACCCCCAGCCAGATCGGATCGACGCCCATGATGAGAAGGACCGGCGCGGTGATCGGCACGACGATGAAGATGATCTCGAACGTATCCAGGAAGAAGCCCAGCACGAAGATGATCGCAAAGACCACGAACAGCGCGCCGAACTGCCCCCCCGGCATCTGTTCCAGGAACCCGCGCACCATGTCGCCACCGCCCATCTGCGTGAACACCAGCGCGAATGCGGTGGCGCCAAGCAGGATGATGAACACCATCGAGGTGATCGACATGGTGGACACCGACGACCGGAACAGCGTGTCGATGAAGCTGCGGCGCATGTGGCTGTTCAGGGCGACGACCACGACGATCACCGCCAGCAGCGCAAGCAGCGTGTTGAACAGCCCCGCCGCGCCGAACACGGCCGCGGTGGCCAGAAGCCCGGCCAGCACGACCAGCCAGAACCAGAACAGCCGGATGTCGCGCTTGGGGTCGCCCTCGGCCCCCAGATAGCTGTCGCCGATCAGCCTGACGCCCGCCAGGAACATCGCCCCCACGGCGCCCACGCTCGCGCTTTCCGTGGGCGTGGCGACGCCCGACACGATCGACCCCAGCACTGACACGATCAACAGCAGGGGCGGGATCAGCGCCCCCACGATCCGCAGGCCCAGCCCCGCCTTCTCGGCCGGGGTCATGGCGACCGGCGGGCAGCTTTTCGGATCAACGATGGCCTTCCAGATGATGTAGGCGACGAACATTGCCACCAGCACGAGGCTTGGCAGCAGGGCGCCCGCGAACAGGTCGCCGACCGACACTGTGTCGGGGGCGAAATTGCCAAGCGACAGTTGCGCGGCCGAGTTCGCACCCTGCAGGATGTCGGCGAGGAAGATCAGCACGGTCGATGGCGGGATGATCTGGCCGAGCGTACCCGCCGCGCAGATCGTGCCGGTGGCGAGCTTCGGATCATAGCCCGCGCGCATCATCGCAGGCAGCGACAGAAGGCCCATCGTCACCACGGTGGCTCCCACCACGCCGGTCGCCGCTGCCAGAAGCGCGCCGACGATCACGACCGACAGCGCCAGCCCGCCCCGCAGGCTCCCGAACAGCTGCCCCATCGTGGTCAGGAGGGATTCCGCGATGCCGGATCGTTCAAGCACCACGCCCATGAAGACGAACAGGGGCACGGCAACCAGCACGGGGTTGGTGATGACCCCCCAGAACCGGTTCGGCAGCGCCGCGAACAGCGCGGGGTCGAACGCGCCCACGCCGATCCCGGCAAAGCCCACCAAGATGGCAAGGCCCCCAAGCGTGAAGGCTACGATGTAGCCCGACATCAGGAAGAGGATGATCAGCAGGAACAGACCTGCGGCCATCAGCTGGCCAAGGAGTGCGGCGTCCATGAGAGGTGGTCCTTCCCGGTCAGGCCGTCTGGTCGGCGCCGTGGCCGCCGTGGTTCAACGCGTAGTGCTCGTGTCCCGACAGGACGAGGATCCCGCGCAAGACAAAGGCCGCGCCCTGCAGCGCGATCAGCACCATGAAGCCCAGCAGCGTGCCCTTCAGCAGCCACAGGTCGCCCATGCCCCCGGGGTTCAGCGACCCCTCGTCCGACGCATAGGACGCCGACCAGAACGTCCACACCGCCGTCCCGAACACGACCAGGAACGGCACCAGAAGGAAGATGGTCATCAGCATGTCGGACAGCGCCTTGCGGCGCACCGACCAGTGCGAATACAGCACGTCCACCCGCACGAAGCCGCCGGTCATCATCGTGTAGCCCGCGCCCAGCACGATCACGACGACGTGGGTCCAGATGTAGGATTCCTGCAGCCAGACCGACCCGGTGCCCATGACGTAGCGTAGGTATACCGTGGAGAAGCACAGGATTACCGTCGCCAGCGCGGCCCAGGCGACAATGTAGCCTGACCAGCGGCACAGGGCGTCAATCATCGCCACGACACCCGCAGTCGCGCGCACCCACCCCGGCTCGGGTCCGGTTCCTGTCATCGCCATCGCACGTCCCCCCGTTGGCACCGCACGCGATCTGTCGGGTGTTGCTCCGCCCAACCGCTCGCGCGCGCTCGTTGGCCCTGCCGGTTCGCTCCGGCACTGCGCTGCGACACATCGCCACCCCGATAGGTGTTTCAATGCCCATGCTGCGACTTTTTTTGATGGAATTGATCCCTCCCGGGTCTGCCCATAGTTTTTTCCTAATCATCCGGGTTCCCGGCAGGACGCCGTTGCCCTGCGACAATCCGTCACCACATCGCTGCCGCAGTCCGCCGGGCGGGCCGTCGCAGCGCAAGCGATGGCGCGGGTCGGGGACGTCAGGGGAGGCTTGCATGAAAAGACGTGACTTTCTGACGAAATCCGTGCTCGCGGGGACCGCGGCCACGGCAGCGGCCACGCTGGCCGCGCCCGCCATCGCGCAGGGCACCATCGAATGGCGCATGGTCCACTCGTGGCCCAAGGGCCTGCCGGGCGTTGGCGTGGGTGCCGAGCGTCTGGCCCGCCGGATCGAGTCGATGTCGGGCGGCCGCCTGAAGATCAACGTCTTCGCCGCGGGCGAACTGGTCCCGGCGCTGGGCTGCATGGACGCCGTCATGGACGGCACCGCCGAGATGGGCCACGACGCGTCCTTCTACCACGTCGGCAAGCATCCGATGCTGGCTGCGTTCTTTGCCGTGCCCTTCGGCATGACCGCCGACGAGCAGGCCGCGTGGCTCTTGCATGCGGGTGGCCAGGCCCTGTGGGACGAGCTGAACGACCAGTTCGGCATCCTGTCGCTGCCCGCGGGTCAGACCGCCAACCAGTCCTTTGGCTGGTTCCGCAACCCCATCGACACGGTCGAGCAGTTCAATGGCCTGAAGATCCGCATGCCGGGTCTGGGTGGCGAGATGGTCAAGAAGCTGGGCGCGGTGCCGGTCCTGCTGCCCGGCGGCGAGATCTTTGCCGCACTCCAGTCGGGCGCGGTGGATGCGGCCGAGTTCATTGGCCCCGTGAACGACCTGCCGATGGGCTTCCACCAGGTGGCCAAGTACTCCTACGGCCCCGGCGTACAGGAACCGGGCGGCACGGTGCAGTTGATGCTGAACAAGGCCAAGTTCCAGGAACTGCCCGCCGACCTGCAGGAGATCATCCGTGCCGCAGCGCATGCGGGCCACGAGGACATGAAGGTGGAGTACGACCTCCTGTCCGGTCGCGCGATGGAAACCCTGCGCGTCGAGCACGGGGTGGAATTCCGTCGCCTCGACCGAACCATCCTCGAAGCCCTCGGCAAGGCCGCGGGCGAGGTGATCCAGGAATCCTACGATGCCGGCGACGATCTGACCCGCCGCATCTGGGACAGCTACCTGGCCGCCCGCGCCGACACCATGCGCTTCCTGCGCTTCAACGAGCAGGCGTTCCTGAACGCCCGCACGCTCGACTTCCCGTTCCCGGGGCCGCAGGCCACCTGACCGGACCACGACCGTCAAACGCGGCGCGAGCGACGAGGCTCGCGCCGCCCGTGCGCCGCACATTCTCCACGAGGGCGCGGAGCCACCGAGCCTGGGCCGCGCGAACCGCAGCACAAGGCGCCATCGTCGCAGAGATGGCGGCATCGGGCGGGAGAAGGGTTGACGCAACGTCGCCCGCGTTCAGGGATGGGGCCAGGAAGACACGGCAAGACGAACCGATCGGTCTTCCAGAAGCGCAAACCGGTAGCGCCGCCGCGCTCGGGTGGCATGTCGGCCTAGGGACCATACCGTTCGCGTGCTTACGGACGTCCGTTCTGGCCGTCGCTCTCCACTTCATCTGGAAGGGGCATTCGTTCGGAAACAATTGCAAGCAACCGCGTCCACCTGAGCTTGCGGTGCTTGGGCGCCAGGGGACGGACACCGGCCCTCGCCGCAATTGACCACTGTAGCGCCCAGGTCGGGGGCTCGAAGCGGTCGGCATCTCCCGACCCGATTGGCAATGGTTCTGTGCCACTGCGGGCAATCACACGCGAGCTCCCGGGTCCGGACCCGCGTTGGTCATGCCGCGACCTCGGTCGCGCTGTCCCCCGCGCCCCTGATCCCGAGGATCCGGCGTGCCTCAGATGGCGTGGCGACGGGGCGCTGGTGGTGGGCGCAGAGATCGACCACCCGCCGCAGCAGTGCCGCGTTCGACGGCGCGAGGGTGTGGCGGTCGAGGCGGACATTGTCCTCGAGCCCGGTCCGCGCGTGCCCGCCCGCCGCGACGGACCATGCGTTCAGGACGGATTGGCTCGCCCCGATCCCCGCCGCGCACCAGGGCGCGTCGGCGCCGAACAGACGGTGGACGGTGCGGACATAGTAATCGAACACGTCCCGGTCGGCGGGCATGGCGTTCTTCACGCCCATGACGAACTGCACATAGGGTCGGTCGCGCAGCAGGCCCCCCTGCCACATCTGGTGCGCCTTCAGGATGTGGCTCAGGTCGAAGGCCTCGATCTCGGGCTTGATGTCATGCGCCAGCATCTCGGACGCAAGCCAGTCCACCAGGTCGGGCGGGTTCTCGTAGACGCGCGTGGGAAAGTTGTTCGAACCGACCGAGAGTGAGGCCATGCGCCGGACCCGGCCCCCCCCGCTCCGGTGGCTGGCGGCGCCGCAGGGGTCGGCGCATGCCTGTCCAGCAGACCGTCCTGCTTCAGGTCCTCCCACAACGCGCCGGGGATCGGAGTGTCGATCCAGTCCAGCGCCTGTTCGAGTTCAAGGCTGGTCCGTGCGCCCGGGATCACCGTCGCCACCACGGGATGCGCAAGGCAGAATTGTAGCGCGGCGGCCGGCAGGGGCACGCCGTGGCTCTCGCACAGGCTGCGGATGCGACCGACCCGCGCCCGCAGGTCCGCCGGTGCCTCGGCGTAGTTCCAGTAGCGGCCTCCCGCAAGTATCCCGCTGTTGTAGGGCCCCCCGACGATGATCCGCGTCCCGCGCCGCGCGCAGTCGGGGAACAGCGACGCCAGCGGCGCCTGTTCGAGCAACGTGTAGCGCCCCGCAAGCAGGAACACGTCCCAGTCGCCGTGGTCGAGCGCGCGGGCCGCGACCTCGACCTCGTTGACGCCGATGCCGATGGCCCGCACCTGTCCGGCGCGGCGCAATTCGTCCAGCGCGCGGTAGCCGCCCGACATGGCATCTCGGAAATGACGCCGCTCGTCGTCCGGATCGGTGTGGGTGAAAGGGCCGATGTCGTGCAGGAGGAGGATGTCGATCCGGTCGCGCACGAGGCGTTGCAGGCTGTCCTCCCACGACCGCATGACCGCGTCGTAGCCATAATCGTAGACCGGGTGGAAGGGCAGGGGGGCCGGCCAGCCAAGCGCCGCAGGATCGGCGGGCAGGCCGGGCTTCAGCAGGCGTCCGACCTTGGTGGACAGGATGACATCGGGACGGCCGCGGATCGCGTCGCCCACCCGCCGTTCGGACAGGCCGAAGCCGTAGTAGGGCGCGGTGTCGAAGTATCGCACGCCCCGTTCCAGCGCTGTCGCCAGCACCGCCGCGGCCGCGTCCGGGGATACCCCGTCCATCAGGCCGCCGACCGGCGCGCATCCCAGTCCGAGCTTCGGCAGGTCGATCATCGTGGGTCCCCCGTGGGCCGTAGTGTGCATGTCTCTGTTCAAAATGGCCGCACACTAGTATGTCATGCCCGCAGTGTGTTGACGGGACGCCAGAAACGCGCAGACATCAGCCATGGCGACCACGATCCCCGACCATTCGGCACCTGTCCCCATCCGGCTGACCCGCTCGGGCCCTTCGATGTCGGAGCAGGTCTACGAGACCATCTTTGCGAAGATCCTCAAGCTGGAACTCAAGCCGCGGCAGCAATTGTCCGAGACGCAGTTCGCCAAGGAACTGGGCGTCAGCCGGACGCCGGTGCGCGAAGCTTTCCAGAAGCTTGCCGCGCTCGGGTTCCTTGATGTCGTGCCGCAGCGCGGGACCGTGGTCGCGCCGATGCGCGCCTCGGCCTTCCGCAAGTCGCAGTTCATGCGCGAGGCGTTCGAGCTTGCCCTGGTGCGCCGGACCGTGGACCTCGACGACAACCGCGCGCTGTGCCGGGCGTTGCAGCACGAGTTGAAGCTGCAGGAGGTACATTCGGAATTCGGGGACGAGGACGCGTTCTATGCCTCGGACGAGGCGTTCCACGAGGCCATTGCCACCGGGTGCGGGATGCCGGAACTCTGGCCCGAGGTGCAGCGGGTCAAGATCCATATGGACCGCTTCCGCTATGCCCTGCGGTCCCAGCGCGACATCCGGACGGTGCTGGAACAGCACCGCGTGATCGTCGCGGCGATCTGTGCCCGGGATGAGGGCGCGGCGCTGGACGCCATGACGCGGCACCTGCGGCGGGCGAACCACCTGCTTGATGAGGCCGTCGAACTGCACCCGGAATACTTCGATCTCGAAGGCTGACAGGCGGCTGCGGGCGGGTCGGGTCCTTCAGTCGCACTGGACGGCCCCGTTGATGTCGAACACCTCGCCATTGATGAACCCGGCCGGGGCCGAGACCAGATAGGCGATGGCGCTGGCCACCTCGTCTGGGTCGCACAGGCGCTGGAGCGGGATCGCCGCAAGAAGCCGCGCCTCGTCCTCGGGCGTCTTGAGGTTACGCGCCATCATCTCGGACCGGACAAAGGCGGGGGCGACCGCGTTCGTGGAGATGCCCTTCGGTCCGAACTCCCGCGCGAGGGAAAACGTCAACCCGATCATCGCGGCCTTGGACAGGCTGTAGGCGGTCCCGGCCAGCAGCCCGCCGGACCGTCCCGCAAACGATGACACGTTCACGATGCGGCCCCGCCCCGCCGCGACCATGCCTGGAAGAAGGTGCTGGGTCATCAGGTACGCGCTTTCGAAGTTGAGCGCCATCGCGTGCCGGAGGTCGGCCAGCGAGGTCTGCAGGAACTTGTCGGTGGTCAGGATGCCCACGTTGTTGACGAGGATGCAGGCTGGTCCGGCGGTCCGCAGAAGGTCCGCGCAGCACGCGGCAATGCCCGCTTCCGACCCGAGGTCGCCCACCACCGGCACGAAGCCTGCTCCAAGCTGCGCCGCGGCCGCGTCCAGGGCGCGTGTGTCGATGTCGATGCCGTAGACCCGGGCGCCGCCCGCGATCAGGCGGCGGGCGGTCGCCACGCCGATGGTTCCCGCGGCTCCGGTCAGGACGGCCGCTTCCTGCTGCGACATGCTGGCTCCTGCGCATCGGATTTCGTGTTTGGGCCATCATAATGCGCACACTACCATACTACAGGCATGGAAGCGCCGGTGCAACGCGCTGCATGGTTCAGGGAGGAGAGATCAATGGTTGCCAAGATGCCTCGGCTCTCGGTCGCGGCCGGATTGATGACGGGCATCGGCGCTGCCGCGGCCCTGGCCGACGACAGGACGCGCGTGGCGCTCGTGCCGGGCGGGCCCCATCCTTATTTCGCGGCCTGGGAACAGGTCGGCGCGGACGCTGCGCGCGACTTCGGTCTGGGTGCTGCAGACTATGAGGTGCCCCAGAAATGGGAGCTGAGCATGCAGAACCAGATGCTCGAAAGCCTCGTGACCCAGGGCTGCAACGCCTTCCTCATCTTCCCGGGCGATCCCGTCGGCACCGTGGCCATCGCGAACGAGCTGGCCGGAACCGGCGCCCCGGTCATCGCGCTGGCGGGCTGCCTGCAGGACCCGTCGGACGCGCAGTTCTGCATGGGCACCGACACCGGCAACTCGGCCTACATCGGCACGCAGGAGCTGCTGAAGGTCCTGCCTGCGGGTGCGAGGATCGCCCACTTCACGGGCTTCCTGGTCGATCCGAACACCCAGCTTCGCATCGACGCCGTGGCGCGCGCCGCGGCCGAGGGCGGGGCCGAGGTGGTGCAGGTCATCGCCGACATCGACGCGCCCGAACCGGCCGAGGAGAAGATCAACGCCTATCTCGCGGCGAATGCGGGCGAGATCGACGGGATCATCACCACGGCCTGGGTGCCCGCCGTCGTCGCCGCGAATGCGCTGCGCAGGATCGGCGACTAGCGCATCCAGATGGTGGGCATCGACCATGACGAGGTCGTGCTGGGTGCGATCCGCGACGGCTATGTCCATGGCACGATGCTGCAGAACCCCTACGGCCAGGGCTACATCGGGGCCTTCGTCGCCGACCGGCTTCGGTCGGGCTGCGCCGTCAAGGCGGATGCGCCGTTCAAGTCCATCGCGCTGACGAACCGGTTCATCGACAGCGGCACGGTCTTTGCGGGCGCCGATGCGGTGGACAACTATGTGGCCTCGATGCAGGCGATCACGCAGGACCTGTTCGCGGGCTTCGAGGATACCTACCTCGACTGCAACTGAACGAAGCACGGCGGCGTCCGCGTCGGGCGCCGCTCCCCCGCAACGGGCAGACGTCGGGTTTCAGGGCAAGATGTCGCACACTGACCACGACCCCGCGCGGACCGCGCCTGGGCGGGCATCGGCAGCACCGCGCCCGATGGGGCCGCTCAAGCGGTTCCTTCTTGGCAACGAATGTAAGCGCGACGGTCTGGCCCTATGCGGCGAGGCTTGACGGCTGGGCGTAGCGCCAGGGCATGAGGTCTTCGATGCAGGATTTGGGGTGTCCGTCGAGGATGGCCCGGAGGGTTTCGGCGAGGTAGTCGACCGGGTTCACGCCGGCCAGCTTGCAGGTGGCGACGAGCGAGGCGAGCATTGCCCAATTCTCGGCGCCGATCTCGTTCCCGGCGAAGAGGGCGTTCTTGCGGGTCAGGGCGATGGGGCGGATCTGGTTCTCGACCGGGTTGGTGTCGAGCTCGAGCGTGCCGTCTTCCAGGAAGCGGATCAGGCCCGACCAGTGGGCGAGGGTGTAGCGGATGTCCTCGGCGAGCTGGGATTTCTGCGGGATGCGGGAGAGCTGGGCCGCCAGCCAGGGCTTGAGCGCGGCGATGATCGGGGCGGAATGCGCGCGCCGCGCTGCCAGCCGGACGGCTGGCGCCTTGCCGCGGACGGCCTTCTCGACCCCGTAGAGGGCCGCGATCCGGCGCAGCATCTCCTCGGCGATGGGGGAGCCCTCGTTCTCGACGCGCTTGACGAAGCGGCGGCGGACATGGGTCCAGCAATAGACCAGCTGCCATGGGCCGGTATCGCGTGCGATCTCGGTCAGCGCGCCATAGGACTGGTAGGCGTCGCATTGCAGGAACCGGCCGCGGTATCCGGCAAGGAACTTCAGCGGATGCGCCTTGCCCCGGCCCGGGGCGTAGTGGAGCAGCACGGTGGGCGGTCCGGCGCCGCCATGGCCGCGGTCGTCGGACACGACGGCCCAGAAGTAGCCGCTCTTCGTGGTCTTCCGGCCCGGGTCCAGAACCGGCGCGCGGGTCTCGTCGACGAAGATCCGGTCGGCGCTGCGCAGATGGGTCTTCATGTGCTCGATCACGGGCATCAGGTGGAAGCAGGCGCGGCCAACCCAGTTGCCCAGCGTGCCGCGGTCGAGGTGGAGACCCTGCCGCTCGAAGATGCCGGCCTGGCGGTAGAACGGGAGGAAGTCGCCGAACTTCGACACGATGATCCACGCGATCAGCCGCTCGGTCGGCAGCCCGCCCGGCACGACATGCTCGGGCGCATGCGCCTGCACCACGGCCTGTGAGCAGCGGCGACAGGCGTATCTGGGGCGCCGCGTCACCTGCACCCGGAACTGCGCCGGGATCACGTCGAGCCGCTCAGAGGCATCTTCACCGATCCGGGCCATCTCGCCACAGCCGCAGGGACAAAGGGTGCTGTCCGGCTCAATCACGCGTTCGACCCGAGGCAGATGCGCCGGCAAATGCCCGCGGTTGCGCGCAGGCTTGCGGGGGGCCTCCCCGTGCGCCCGGGCAAGCGCCGCCTCGGCCTTCTCCTGTGCGGCCTCCAGCACGCCCTGGGCCAGTTCGGCATCTTCCAGCGGCAGGTTGAACTGGTCGGGCGACAGCTTCTCGGAGCGTTTGCCGAACTGCGCGCGCTGCGAGGAGCGCAAGATGTCCTCCAGCCGACGGTTCGCCTCCTGCACCTCGGCGAGCGCCGCCTCGACCTCGGCCAGGCGGGCCTTCAGATGGGCGTTCTCGCGGCTGAGGGCGTCGGCATCCATGTGCCGAAGTGAATCACGCAGGCCCGGTTCTGACCAGCAGAAACAGGCCCTGAAGGCTCATCCGGCGGCCTGCGGACGCCGCACCCGCTCCGGTCGTACCAGCCGCCAGTCCAGCCCCTCGAACAGCGCCGCCAGCTGCGCCGAGGACATCCGCATCACGCCGTCCCGCACCTGTGGCCAGACGAACTTGCCACCCTCAAGCCGCTTGTGAACGAGCACCATCCCGGTCTGGTCCCAGACCAGCAGCTTGATGCGATCCGCCCGCTTCGCCCGGAAGACGAAGACCGCCCCACAAAACGGGTCGAGCCCGAGCATCTCCTGAACCGCCAGCGCCAGCCCGTCGATCCCCTTGCGGAAGTCCACCGGGCGCGTCGCCACGAACACCTTTACCGGCCCGCCCTGGCCGAACATCATGTCGCCGCCGCCCGTGCCGCCCGCATCAGCAGACCTTCATCGGCGTCGGCCCCGGCGCGGATCACGACATCACCGACGGCGATCTCCACATTGACCCCGCGGCGCGCCGTCGGCACTTCCGCCGCGGCACCCTCGACCACCAGCTCCGCGAAGATCGGCAGCGCCGCCACGCTCTCGGGCACCACCAGCTGCCCGGTCCGCAGCTTCTTCCGCCAGTCGTAGACCTGCCACCGGGTCGTTCCGTGCCGCCGCGCGACATCCGCCACCGAGGCTCCGGGCACCAGGCTCTCCGCCGCGATCCGCGCCCGCTCCACCGTCGTGCGCCGCCGTCGCCCGGTCGGCCCCTCGAGCACTTCCAGCCGCGAAACCTCACCGCTCGTCGAGCCGTCCAAATGGACGCCCACTTTGACGTCTCGTTCCAAGTCCAAACCTCCAACGCTCACGCACGCGGAGAATGGCCCGCTCAGTTCATCAGCGGAAGGAGGGGATCGGCGTGGCGATTACCCCGGAGGGCGTCGGGCAGGCGTTGGGCGGGGACCTGTCCGGGCCTCTGGCCGCGCTCCTCCTGCTGGGCTAATGCGCCGCCGTTGCCCTCCATGCCGCCGCTGCACCCCGGGCTGGGCTGCCCGTGTGGCTGGCGCTCCTGCTGCCGTTCTACTGGCTCCTGCACTGGGCCGCGCTCCTGCTGGCCCTGTCCGACCTCGCCCACTGGCGGAAGACAGAACACGGGGCGGCGGTTCGGGCCGCAGCGGCTGCCTAGAAGAAGGCTTTGGCGACCTGCGTTGCCAGTGTCGCTGCCAGAACCGGAGGCACGGCATTTCCAACCTGCGTGAATTGGCGCGCGGTGGGGCCGATGAATTTGTAGTCATCGGGGAAGGTCTGCAAGCGGGCGCACTCCCGGACACTCAGGGTGCGCGGTATCTCTGGATGGAGGTGCGAACGTCCCCCGCCGTTTGTGCCCCCGGCGATCACCGTCTTGGACGGGCGGGAGGGCGTCAATCTGTCAACCCTGCCCAACTGGTCGCGCTTCCCGTAATCCAGCACCATGTAGCGGGCGACAGACTCAACCTTGTGACGCCGCGTCTCGTGGTTCAGGGCGTCGGGGCCGGGAAGGTCGGACAGGACGCTGCCCGCGCCGATGTGGTCACGCTTCTTGGGCATCTCAAACCGACCCTGCAACCGGGAACCCACAACGAACATCCGTTGCCGATACTGTGGCACACCATAGTCGGCTGCATCCCAGACTTCGGGCTCCTCCACATTGTAGCCCGCCGCCGTCAGGATGGCGATTGCCTCGTTCAACTGCTCACCGCCGTCTAGGTCGCGGAGCCCCGGCACGTTCTCAATGACAAATGCGGCAGGCTGGAAGTGGACAACAATCTCCACAAAGTTGAACAGCAGGTTGCCGTTCTTAGCGTGAGCAAAGCCAACCCGCTTGAAGTTCTCGCCCGATTTGGAAAAGCGCTGATTGGCGGCGATAGAAAAGGGCTGACACGGCGGGCCACCCACGAACACACCTTCAAAGGGCGTCTGGATAACCGGGGAGAGCTGAGCGATGATCTCATCGGTCTTTGATACATCGCCATTCTGGTAGGGAGGGCCGAAGACCTTCCATGATGGGCGGTTGACCCGGAGGGACTTACAGAAAATCTCGTTGAATTCAAACGCCGCCTGGTGCGAGAAGCCCACGGCTTCAAAGCCCAGGTCCATCCCTCCGCACCCAGTGAAGAAGGACACAACTGGAACACCGCTCCCGACCTTGGCAAAGGAGGAGAGCTTGGGCGGCTGCGCACCGTTCCACGAAATGGCACGGCTCTTGGCGTACACCAAATCGTCAATCGTCTGCCCCTCTGCTTCTATCACATCGCAGATGTCTGCAAAAGCGTCGGCGCGATCCATCAGCGCCTTCTGTTTCAGAAAGCGGGCCTCGGGGGAGACTGAATCAGGATTGATCATTAGCATCGTCAGGCTGCCCCGTACTTCTGTTTTGCTTCGTTGTAGACTAGTTTGGCTTGGTCCGCGTCCAGAAAATCCTTCTGACCAGAACCTTTTAGCCAACCATCATAGTAGCGGTGGACGCCCCGGTGGCAGGTCGGGCAGACTGCCACCAAATCGTCCAGCAAGGTCCCCTGTTTCGACGTTCTCGCGCCGGAACATAGTGGCAACAAATGATGAACGTCAAGTATACGGCTTGTCCAAGGGTAGGAGGCTGACGTGTCCGTGCCGCAGAAGTCGCAGACGGCGGACGGGTTGGCCTTGAAGAACGCCTCCCTGATCTTCCCGTTCCGCTCGATGACAAGGTGCGTCTTGCGCGACTTCGCGCCCTCGGCAAAGGTCGTCGCGGCCGAAAATCCTGAGTCCTCAATGTCGCTGACGGCAGTGGTTGCGTAGTCCAGCTCAAGCGCGGAGGTCGCGGACTGGAACAGCGCGGTGAGGCGGAATACCTCGTCAGCGCCGCCGGGCAGCGGCTGGCCAGTGATCGGGCTCAACTGTTCGAACAAGTTGAGGGCGTCCTCATTCGACAGGGACACGGTGACCCTGCGCCGGTCCAGTGACAGGTACGAAATCTGCGCGATGACCTGAATGCTCTCCGCTGACTGTCGATACCCGGCTGACTTTCGGTCGCCCGCCGGGGTGTCGTGACCAGCATTGATCAGGGTGATGAAGTCTGTCTGGTCCTCGTCACCGGTGAAACCGCTCACGTTGTAGGCAGCGATGATCTCAGAAATGTCGGACGTTGGAACCCCGATGGCTGCCCGTGCCAGCATAAACTTCAGCGAGAACAGCAGCGGGTATCGCAGGGGGGCAGAGTGATCCCAGCCCGTCAGGGCGGGCGAAGGGTCCGTGGTGGCTTCAGCGAGGAAGTGGAAATACTCGTCAGTCGTGATGCCGCCATCGGACGCCAGCAACGTGGCAAGGGGCGTTGGTGCGGACACGGTGCCACGCTCTGCACAGATCATCGAGAGGCGGAACACCCGCGAATAGTTGCGCCAAGGCGGGTAGCTGCCATCGTCTGGAAGGAAGGGCAGGCCGGTGGCTGCGACAAGGGCGGCACGGTCGGTCAGGCGGAGGTCATGGGCCAAGGCGTAGCGGGCGATCTTCTTCAGGTTGTCAAACTGGAAGTAGTCAAGCCTTCCTTGATCCCAGTTCCACATGCAGTTGGCGCCTTTGTCGAATGCACATCATCTTGGGGTTCACTGTGCAACAGACGGCTTTGATTCTCCACCCATGAAATGAGCAGCCTTACGCCGAGCGGGGCTGCTGAGCCCGCACCGAGCCTTACGCGGGCCTTACTTCGCGTAAGGCTTGCGTGTGGGCTTCGTAGGTCATGTTGACAAATGGC
>DBBA01000230.1 GCA_002291955.1 Rhodobacteraceae bacterium UBA996
GCGTCGAACAGGCAGGAGAGCGTCCAGTCCACCTCCTCGCCCCCGCCCGCGAACACGATGTCCTGCTTGCCCATCTGGATCTGTTCGACCCCGTTGCCGATGCAGTGCAGCGTGGTCGAGCAGGCCGAGGTGATCGAATAGTTGATCCCCTTGATGTGGAACGGCGTGGCCAGGCACGCCGACACGGTGGACGACATGCAGCGCGTGACCATGAAGGGGCCCATCTTCTTGGGCGCGCCCTTTTCCTTGACCGCGGCGAAGGCGGCAAAGAAGTTCGACGTGGACGGCCCGCCCGATCCCGCGATCAGGCCGGTGCGCTCGTTCGACACCTCGGCCTCCGTCAGGCCGCTGTCGGCGATGGCCTGGCGCATGGACAGGAAGGCATAGGCCGCGCCCGGCCCCATGAAACGCAGGTCGCGCTTGTCGATGTGGTCTTCCAGCACGATCTGCGGGATGCCCGCGACCTGGCTGCGGAACCCGTTCTCGGCATAGTCGGGTTCGAAGGCGATGCCGGACCGGCCCGCGCGCAGACTGGCCTCGACCTCGGACGCCGAGTTGCCGATCGGGCAGATGATCCCGATCCCGGTGATGACGACGCGGCGCATGGCTCTCCTCCCGAGGTCGATGCCACAGGTTCCGGCCTGTCTAGGGTGTCGGGGCGGTCAGGGCAAGGCGGGGGTGGGGTCAGCTTTCGCTGAGCGCGACCTTCATGTCCTTCACGACATAGATCACCTCGCCGTCCGCCTCGACCGTGCCGTCGGCCACGCCCATGGTCAGGCGGCGGGTCTGGATCGCCTTGGTGAAATCGACGCGGTAGGTCAGGAGCTTGCGGTCGGGGCGGACCATGCCGGTCAGCTTCACCTCGCCCACGCCGAGCGCGTAGCCCCGCCCCAGCCAGCCGCGCCAGCCCAGGTTGAACCCCGTGAGCTGCCACAGCCCGTCGAGGCCGAGGCAGCCGGGCATGATCGGGTTGCCGGGGAAATGGCAGGCGAAGAACCACAGGTCGGGGTGGATGTCGAACTCGGCCACCACATGGCCCTTGCCATGCGGGCCGCCGTCGCCCGAGATGTCGGTGATCCGGTCCATCATCAGCATCGGCGGCTCGGGCAGCTGCGCATTGCCCGGCCCGAACAGCTCGCCCCGCGCGCAGGCCAGAAGCGCATCGCGGTCGAAGCGCGTGGGAAATCCTGTCATGCTGTCGCGGTCCCCTTGTGGGAGCAGCCGGGCCCGGCGCCCCGATGGGCCGCCTGTCTAGCATCGGGCCGGGAAATCCCGCAAGGGCGGGCCGTGCCGCGTGGCCCGTCGGAAATTCATTTGAAATCGCTCCCCTGCGCGCCCTATATGTCCACTGTCCGAGGAATGAGGCGGCAGTGCCCGACACCCAGGCCCAGGCGGTCCGACTGATCGACCCCCGTGCGCAGGCGCGGGGCAGCCGCTGGCTTGCGCAGGCGGGGCTGCGGCCCACGCGCCAGCGCACGCTGCTGGCGACGCTCCTCGTCGGCGACGGGCAGGACCGCCATGTGACCGCCGAGGGGCTGTACGAGGCCGCGCGCCAGTCCGGCGAAGGCGTGTCGCTCGCCACCGTCTACAACACGCTGCGCGCCTTCTGTGCCGCCGGGTTGATGAACGAGATCACGGTGGACGGCACGAAAAGCTACTTCGACACCCGGCTCGACGATCACCCGCATTTCTACTGGGAAGACACCGGCACCCTGACCGACGCGCCCGCGGCCGATCTGGAGATCGCGCGGCTGCCGCAGGCGCCCGCAGGGGCCGAGATTGCGAAGGTCGACGTCGTCATCCGCCTGCGCCGGGTCTGACCCGCGGCGTGGGGTCAATCGTCCGCGGAACGCGACCGACGACCCGCCCCCTTCATCCTGTCTGAAGTATCCCGGGGGGAAGGCGGCCCCGCAGGGCCGCCCGGGGGGCAGAGCCCCCCGCCTTCGGTCCAGCCCTCGGACATGGTCCTCGGGCGTTCGGGCCTGACCGATGCTCACTGCGCATCGGTCCGGGCGGCCCTCACCCGACGTGATACAGCGAGGCGAACAGCCGCGGGTCGAGGCTGGCGCTGTCAAAGGTCGCGCCCTTGGTCAGCACCGACACGGCATCGTGGCTGTGCAGGCTTTCCTGGTGGCTGGCCACCACGCGGAAGTCGCCGATCCGGTCGTCGAGCATCAGCTGCTCGCAGAACAGCCGCGCCGCATCCTCCACGAAGATCGGGTTCGCGGCGTTCAGTTCGGCGAAGGCCTGCTCGTCCTCGCGCTTGACCATCACCTGCGTCTCGGTCGCCACAGCCGCGCGGGCAAGGCCCACCAGGTCCTCGAACCACAGGCATTCGCCCGGGTTCACCACCACCGACAGCCGCGCCACCGACCGCTGCGAATGGGGCGTCGCCAGTTGCCCCCGCGACGCGCGGGCGTGTTCGGACAGTTCCAGCGAGCACGGGCAGGTCGAGGAATAGACGTAGTCGAGGTGCACGATCTTCGTGCGCACCCCCGCCCGGTCCACCAGTTCCAGCGCGATGTCGTAGTACTGCCAGCCCGACAGGCCCGACCGCAGGCTGTCCACCCGCATCGGGAAGGAAAACCGCATCTGGATGCGGGCATCGAAGCTGCCGAGATCGGCCTTGTAGTCGTCGAGCGCCGCCTCGATCACCTCGAAGCTGAAGGCGGCCTCGGCGTGCTTGTAGAACGACCGCATGATGCGGGACATGTTGATGCCCTTCTTGCCCGCATCGAGGCTGACGGAGCCGGTCACCGAGGTTTCCAGCATCACCTCGCCCGCGTCGCGGGTGCGGTAGCGGATCGGAAGGCGGAAGTTGGAGATCCCCACATGCTGGATCGGCTCGTCCGCGCCCTTGATGAGCGAGGACGGACCGTTCTGCAGGTCAGGCAGGCTGTCGCGGTAGGCCGCATCGGGTTCGAAGGCATAGGGGTAGTCGCGCCGGAACGCGGGGTAGTCGGCGGCATCCGTCCCCGGCACCAGCTTGGCCACGGCGGGGTTCAGGGTCAGCACCTCCTCCCGGCTCGCACGACCGGCCCAGTCGGTGAGCAGCGCGAGCGCGCGCTCGGCCTCGGCACGCGAGGGCAGGCGGTCGAAGTCGGGGGTGTGGATGTTCATGGGGTCTCTCCTGTCGCGTCCGCGGCGGGCGAAGGGGGAAGGCTTCCCCCCGCGGCCCGCCGCAGCATCGTGGGTTCGGACAGGAATACGGGGGGGACGGGTAAACGGATCACCAAGAGGCGCCGGGTCCCCACGGCGTCAGTACATCGTGCGCCGGTAGTCGTCCTCCAGCGCGGCGTCGTTCAGCGCGATCTCGGCCGGGTCCGTGGGGGCGCCGGTCGTCTGGTCCTGGATCATCTGGACAAGCGAGGGCATGGCCGCGCGGTCCTGCCGCGCGTCGGGGTCCCACAGGCGCGACCGGCGGAACGCCTTGGCACAGTGCAGGAACACCTCGTCCACGGCGACCACGATCGCGACGGTCGGCCTGCGGTCATGGACGGCGAGCGTCGCCAGCAGGTCGGGGTCGCGCGTGACCGATGCACGGCCGTTCACGCGGAGCGTCTCGTCGTAGCCCGGGATCAGGAACAACAGGCCCACCACCGGGTTCGCGACGATGTTGGCCAGCGTGTCGAGCCGGTTGTTGCCGGGCCGGTCGGGGATGGCCAGCGTCCGGTCGTCCAGCACCCGGACAAAGCCGGGCGGGTCGCCGCTCGGGCTGACGTCGGCAGTCCCGGTGGGGCCTTGCGTGCCGATGCACAGGAATGGCGAGCGGGCGAGGAAGGCGCGGGCGTGGTGATCCAGCCGGTCCAGGACCTTGGCCACGGCGATGTCATGGGTCGGCGGAAACAGCGCCCGCAACTGGTCCGTGTCGCGGATCAGGAATTCGGGGCGCAGGGTGACGGGGCCGGACGTCATGGCGTGCCTAGCGCCGGGCCGAGGCTGCCGCGCCGGCCAGCGTCTCGGCCACGGCCAGCGCCTCGGACCGGGACATGCCGGATCGCAGGCGGCGGTCATAGAGCAGCGCGAGGAGTTGTTCGTCGCAGGCGGTCAGCCGGGCCCAGGTCTTGCCGTCGTTGAAGAGCGACGGCGTGCCTTCGTGTCCGTCGTTGGGCAGGCCCAGGCCCTGGGCGATCTCCTCCTCGATGCAGGCGGCGGTCAGGCGGTCGGGCAGTTCGGCGCGGATCACGGCCACGGCCGCCGCATAGCCCTGGGTGCGGTCGGCGTGGGGAACCGCGGCGACCATGCAGAGCGTGTCGGCGTTCATGTTCACGAGCATCCCCCGCGTGCGCCCGGCCATGCCGGGGGCGCGGGTGGCGATGTGGGGACCAAGGCCGCGGCGTTCGCCCTCGGACACCAGGAAGAGGGTGAAGTTGGGCGCCGCGCCGCCCAGGCGGACGGGGTGGCCCGACCGGGCCGACAGTCGCCGGACATAGGCCGCGACGTGGCTGCGCACGGCCGCGCGCCGCGCCTCGGGCACCGATGCGCCAAAGGCGATCTCGAGGACGACGGGGGTCTCCCAGCGCATCAGTCCGCCGCGGGACCCGTATTCGCGCCCCAGCGCAATTCGGTCGAAGTCGCGCAGAAGGTCCGTGCCGGTCGTGTATCCGCCCGCGGGGGGCTGGTCGCGCAGGTGGCCACTGGCCAGAAGCCGCGCCTCGAGCGTGGCGTAGCGGTCGTGGAGCGCGGTGCCGTCATGGGCGGAGGCTGGCCGGTGCGTGCCGAGGCAGAGGCAGGTGGCCAGTCCTGCGACAAGGCAGGCGGCGCGGGCCAGCGGCGGGAATCGGTCCATGCGTCGGGTCAGGGCGCGTCCTCCGGTCGGGTGAACCCTAGGACGACGCGGGTCTGCGGAGCAACCGTCTTGGTCCAGCCTGGGCGGGGAAACGCGCGGACGGATGGACAGCCGGGTGGACCGGGCTAGGGTTCCCGGAAAGGAGAAGCCATGCAGCATGTCATTCTGTACGCCGCGACGGCGGTCGTGTTCCTGGGGCTCGATGCCGTCTGGCTGTCGCGGGTCGTGGGTCCGCTGTTCCGGCGCGAGCTGGGCGACATGCTGCGCCCGGTGCCGAGCCTGGGTGTCGCGGCGGGGTTCTATGCGCTGTATGTCGTGGGGATCCTGTGGTTCGCGTCGGCCGCCGGATTGGCGGGCAAGCCGATGGGCCGCGTGGCACTGGATGCGGCGCTGTTCGGCTTCTTCGCCTATGGCACCTACGAGATGACCAACATGGCGACGCTGAACCGCTGGACCTGGGGGATGGTGGCGGCCGACCTGGCCTGGGGCACGGCGCTGACCGCCGTCGCGGCGGTGGCGGGCCTGTGGATCACCCGGGCGATCCTGCCGGGGGTGTGACGGGGCGGGCGTGTTGTTGGGGGGCGCCCTTGTTCACGGGGCGGACGGGGTCTATCTGCGGGATATGTTCAGCACCCTGAAGTCCCGTCTGCGCCGCGATCCGGTCGTCCCGGTGATCCGCCTGTCGGGCGTGATCGCGCAAGGCGCAAGGCCCGGCACGATTTCCGATGCGGCGTTCGGCCCGCTGATCGAGCGGGCGTTCCGCGGCAAGCCGCGCGCGGTGGCGCTGGTCATCAATTCGCCCGGTGGCAGCCCCGCGCAATCGTCGCTGGTGGGGGCGCGCATCCGCAGGCTGGCGGACGAGACGAAGGTGCCCGTGCTGGCGTTCGTCGAGGATGTGGCGGCGTCGGGCGGCTACTGGCTGGCCACGGCGGCCGACGAGATCCTGGTGGATGCGACGTCGATCGTGGGGTCGATCGGCGTGATCTCGGCCGGGTTCGGGTTCCCGGCGCTGCTGGATCGCTGGGGGGTCGAGCGGCGGGTGTACACCGCGGGGCGGTCGAAATCGCAGCTGGACCCGTTCCGGCCCGAGAACCCCGAGGATGTGGCGCGGCTGGACGGGCTCTTGGCGCAGCTGCACGAGACGTTCATCGCGCAGGTGAAGGGGCGGCGTGGCGCAAAGCTGGCGGCGGGGGCCGACCTGTTCACCGGCGAGGTCTTCATCGGCGCGCGGGCGGTGGAGCTGGGGCTGGCCGATGGCGTGGCGCATCTGGAGCCCGAGCTGAAGGCGCGCTTCGGCGACAAGGTGCGGCTGGTGCGGCTGGGCGTCAGGCGGCCGCTGTTCGGGCGGCTGGGCCTGTCGCTTCAGGGGCAGTCGATGGCCGAGGGCGCGATGGCCGCGGTCGAGGATCGCGCGCTCTGGGCGCGGTACGGGCTGTAGATGCTGATCAAGATCGTCAGCCTCTTCCTCGTGGTCATGGTCGTGCTGGCGGTGTTCGGGCGGCTGCGGCTGCCGGGCAGGGGCAAGGCTGCGGCGCGTCGCTGCACGCGGTGTGGCAAGTTCCGCATCGGCAAGGGCCCCTGCGACTGCGGCAACGCTTGAACCCTGTCGCCCGGCGCTTAGGTGGCGCCGCCTGACACGGACGGGGGCGGGACATGGCGAAACGGGCACTGGTGACGGGCGCGGGGCAGCGGCTGGGGCAGGCGATGGCGCGCTACCTCGGGTCGCAGGGGTATGGCGTGGCGCTGCACTACGCCACGTCCGCCGCGGGGGCCGAGGCGGCGGCGGCTGATATCCGGGCCATGGGGCAGCAGGCCGTGACCCTGCAGGCCGACCTGCTGGACCATGCGCAGACCGAAGCGCTGGGGCCGCAGGCGGCCGACGCGCTGGGCGGGGCGCTGCATGTGCTGGTCAACAACGCCTCGATCTTCGAATACGACACCCTGGCCACGGCGACGCGCCGGACCTGGGACCGGCACATCGACAGCAACCTGTATGCGCCCTTCGTGCTGACCCAGCACATGGCCGCCCACGCGCCCGACCCCGAGACGGATGCGATGGGCGAACCCCGCGCGCAGGCGCTGATCGTCAACATGATCGACCAGCGGGTGCGCAAGCTGACGCCCGAATTCATGACCTATACCCTTGCCAAGATGGGGCTTTGGGCGCTGACGCAGACCTCGGCGATGGCGCTGGCGCCACGGGTGCGGGTGAACGCCATCGGTCCCGGCCCGACCCTGCAGGGCGCCCGGCAGAGTTCCGCGCATTTCGCCGCGCAGCGGGCGGCGACCATTCTCAACCGGGGCGCGAATCAGGATGACATCACTTCCGCACTGGGTTATTTCCTGTCCGCCCCCGCAGTGACCGGACAGCTTCTGTGTGTCGACGGGGGCCAACATCTTGCCTGGCAGACGCCCGACGTGCTCGGGCCCGAATGACCCCTTTCCGGCGGGGGGTCGCTTGACTTTTGCACCCTTCACGCGAGCGTTACGAAAGGGTTACGAATCCTTTAATGCTTTCAGGGATTTGCTCGGCGCGCGAAAATCTTTCGTTTGATTTCAATGCGTTGAAGTATTGCCTAAGAATTAGGCAAGTCGATCAAGCGGGCCTGAGTCAAAGGATTTTTCGTCTGGCCCGCAACTTTGTCTCCAGACTTGTCCACAGGTTTGGTGGATTTGTTTCCCCTTGAAGTCGGGGGCATAAACGGGGCAGGCGCCCCCGGGAATCGAGGCGGGACTTTCAGCATGGACGGACCAGCGGACACCACGGCCCAGCCCCCTTCCGGGGACGCGCCCCGGCTGACCGGCCATGCCCTGATCGCCGACGAGGTGACGCGGCTGGACGGGTCGCCCGGCGTGTACCGCATGCTCGATGACAAGGGGGCGGTGCTGTATGTGGGCAAGGCGCGCAACCTGAAGAAGCGGGTGGCGAACTATGCCAAGCCCCACGGCCACAGCGGCCGCATCGCGCGGATGATCTTCGAGACCGCGTCGATGATGTTTCTGACGACGCGGACGGAAACCGAGGCGCTGCTGCTGGAACAGAACCTGATCAAGCAGCTGAAGCCGCGCTACAACGTGCTTCTGCGCGACGACAAGTCGTTCCCGAACATCCTGATCACCCGCGACCATGCGTTCCCGCAGATCGTCAAGCACCGTGGCGCGCGGACGCGGAAGGGCGAGTACTTCGGCCCCTTTGCCAGTGCAGGCGCGGTGAATCGCACACTGAACCAGCTGCAGAAGGTATTCCTGCTGCGCAACTGCTCGGATTCGATGTTCGAGGGGCGGACGCGCCCCTGCCTGCAGTACCAGATCAAGCGTTGCGCGGGCCCCTGCGTGGGGCTGGTGTCGCAACAGGACTATGCGGGGCTGGTGGCCGATGCGGCGCGGTTCCTGCAGGGCAAGACCACGGCAGTGCAGGAAAGCCTGGCCGCGGGCATGGCGCAGGCGGCCGAGGCGATGGAGTTCGAGCGGGCCGCGGCGCTGCGCGACCGCATCCGCGCGCTGACGCAGGTGCAGTCGGCGCAGGGGATCAATCCGCAGGGCGTGGCCGAGGCCGACGTGGTCGCGCTGCACATGGAGGGCGGGCAGGCCTGCGTGCAGGTGTTCTTCATCCGCGGCAACCAGAGCTGGGGCAACCGCGACTTCTACCCCCGCATCGGCGGCGGGGCCGAGGCGCCGGAAATCCTGCAGGCGTTCCTGATGCAGGTCTATGACGACCGCCCGCCGCCCCGCCTGATCCTGCTGTCGCACGAGGTGGAGGACGCCGACCTGCTGACCGATGCCCTGTCGCAGAAGGCGGGGCGCAAGGTCGAGCTTGCCGTGCCGGTGCGGGGCGAGAAGGCGGAGCTTGTGGAAAACGCCGCCCGCAACGCGCGGGAATCGTTGGCCCGCCGGATGGCGGAAGGGGCGGCGCAGTCGAAGCTGCTGGCGGGGCTCGCCGAGGCGTTCGACCTCGAGGACGTGCCGACGCGGATCGAGGTCTATGACAACTCCCACATCCAGGGCACCGATGCCGTGGGCGCGATGGTGGTGGCGGGGCCCGAGGGGTTCCTCAAGTCGCAGTACCGCAAGTTCAACATCAAGGGCACCGACATCACCCCCGGCGACGACTTCGGCATGATGAAGGAGGTGCTGACCCGCCGCTTCCAGCGCCTCTTGAAGGAGGACCCGGATCGCACGCAAGGCATGTGGCCCGACCTTCTGCTGATCGACGGCGGGCAGGGGCAGGTGTCGGCGGTGGCGGGCATCCTCGTAGAACTGGGGGTGGATGACGTGGCGCTGGTGGGCGTGGCCAAGGGCATCGACCGCGATGCGGGCAAGGAGGAGTTCCACCGCCCCGGCCAGCGCCCCTTTGCCCTGCCGCACAATGCCCCTGTCCTGTACTTCGTCCAGCGTTTGCGGGACGAGGCGCACCGCTTCGCCATCGGCGCGCACCGGGCCAAGCGGGCGAAATCCGTGGGGGTCACGGCCCTGGACGACATCCCCGGCGTGGGCGCCACGCGGAAACGCGCGTTGCTGGCGCATTTCGGATCGGCCAAGGCGGTGAGCCGCGCGGGGGTCGAGGACCTGATGGCGGTGGACGGGATCAGCGAGACCATGGCCCGCGCGATCCACGGATTCTTCCACGAGCGGTGAGGGCGGCGGCGGGGCGTGTTCTGCGGGCCGGGAGAGGCCCCGGATGAGGTCCGGGGCGTCGGGGGTGCACGGGTGCGAGGCCCCGGATCAGGTCCGGGGCGGCGCAGTGCCGGGGGGAAAGTCGGTCACACCGTCCTCGGTCACCACCGCGTCGAGCCGGGCGTCGGTCGCGGGCTCGTGGGGGACATGGTCCACCCGCTGTCCGGCGTAGGCCACGCCGATGGCGAGCGTCGGGCCCCGTGCGCGCAGGAGCGCCAGCGTGCGGTCGTAGAACCCCCCGCCGTAGCCCAGCCGCCAGCCCTGCGGGTCGAAGGCCAGCAGCGGCACGAGCAGCACCTGCGGGATGACCCATGGTGCGGTGTCGGGCGGAACGGTGGTCCCGAAGGCGGCGGGGACGAGAATCGTCGCGGGGGTCCAGGCGCGGAACAGGAGCGGTTGCGCGCGGCCCGTGACGACCGGCAACGCGACGGTTCGGGTGGTGGACAGTGCGCCCAGGGCCGGGCGGATGTCCACCTCGGACCGCATGGGCCAGTAGCCGGACACGGCTCCGGCGGCAGTCGCGAGGTGCGCGGCAACATGGTCGCAGATCGTGCGGTCGCGCGCGGGGTCCTTCAGTCCCTCGCGCCGGGCGGCGGCTGCGCTGCGCAGGGCGGCCTTGGCTGCGGCGAGATCGGTCATCACAGGAGCACGATGCTTGCGAGACCGAGGAAGGCGAAGAACCCCATCACGTCGGTCAGTGTCGTGACGAAGGTGCCCGACGCCAGCGCCGGGTCGAAGCCCAGCCGGTTGAGCGTGAGGGGGACAAGGACGCCGCCCAGCGCCGCGACCAGCTGGTTGGCGACCATCGCCGTGCCGAGCACCAGCCCCAGAAGCGGCTGGCCGAAGATCGCCGCGCCGGCCGCGCCCAAGAGGACCGCCAGTCCCAGACCGTTGAGCAGTCCCACCAGCACCTCGCGCAGAACCACGCGGCGCGCGTTCGCGGACGTGATGCTTTTCGTGGCCAGCGCCCGGACCGCGACCGCCAGGGACTGGGTGCCGCCGATGCCGCCGGTCGAGGCGACGATGGGCATGAGGGCCGCCAGCAGCACAAGTTGCGCGATCGTATCCTCGAAGCGCGAGATGACCACGGCCGACAGCGAGGCGGTGAACAGGTTCACGATCAGCCAGGGCAGACGGCGGCCGACGGTCTGCCAGACGCTGTCGGTCATCCGTGCCTCGCCCACGCCTGACAGGCGCAGGATGTCCTCCTCGTGCTCCTCGTCGAGCACGGCCATCGCGTCGTCGATGGTGATGACGCCGACCAGCCGCCCGGCATCGTCCACGACCGGGGCCGAGATCAGGTGATACTGGTTGAACGCATAGGCAACGTCTGCGTCGGGTTCATCCACGTCGAAGGTGCGGAAGCTGTCCTCGGTGATGGTGGAGAGTGGGGTTTCCCGTCGGGAGGACAGGATGCGGCCGAGGGTGACATAGCCCACGGGACGATGCACGGGGTCCACGAGGACGACGTGGTAGAACTGGTCGGGCAGGTTCCCCTCGCTGGCACGCAGGTGGTCGATGGCGTTGCCCACGGTCCAGTGTTCGGGGGCGGTCACCACCTCGCGCTGCATCAGGCGGCCGGCGGAATGCTCGGGGAAGGTCAGCGCCTGTTCCACCGCAGCGCGGTCGGGCGCGGGCAGGGCCTGCAGGATCGCGGCCTGCGCCGGTTCGTCGAGGTCCTCGATCAGGTCCACGACGTCGTCCGAGTCCATCTCGCGAACGGCGTCGGTCAGCACGTCGGGCGACAGGGCCGCGATGATCTCCTCGCGGATGCCTTCGTCGAGTTCGGACAGGATCTCGCCGTCGAACTCGCGGTCGTAGAGCCGCACGAGGGCGCGGCGTTCGTCGGGAGCGATCTGTTCGAGAAGGTCGGCAATGTCGGCGGGGTGCAGGGGTTCCATCAGCGCGGTCAGCCCGGCCGCGTCGCTGCGGTCGACCGCATCGCGGATCGCCTGCGCCACGGACGGGTCGAGGCCGTAGTCGTCGTAGGGGGGGGCGGGGTCGGGACGGTCGTCGGACATGGCCGTCGCCTTTCGCGGTCGCGGTCGCGGGCACCATACGGGCGGTGGCGCGGGACGCAACCGGGCGGGGGGCGCTGCCCCCCGGACGCGGCGGTGCCGCGTCTCCCCCCGGGATACTTGGGGCACATCGAAGCCGGGACGAGCCGGGGCGAGGGCGCTTCCGTACGCCGCGCTGCCGCATTAGGGTCGGGGCATGACCGCGCCAGTCCTGATCCTGGGCCAGACCCTGACGTTCGCTGCCGACGCCTTTGCCGCGGGACCGGAAGCCGCGCGGCACGAGCGGCACGGGGCGGTGCTGGTGGACGGGGGCGTGATCCGGGCGGTGGGATCGGCGGACAGGCTTCGCGCGGCGCATCCGGGCGCCGAGGTGACCGACATGGGGCAGGCGCTGATCCTGCCCGGGTTCGTCGATGCCCATGCGCATTACCCGCAGACCGCCATGATCGCGTCCTGGGGCAAGCGGCTGGTGGACTGGCTCAACACCTATACCTTCCCCGAGGAGATGCGGCTGGGCGACCCGGCCTATGCCGAGGCCATCGCGGCGCGGTATCTGGACCTGATCCTGGCGCATGGCACCACCACGGTCGCCAGTTTCTGCACGGTGCACGGGCACAGCGCCGATGCCCTGTTCGCGGCGGCCGAGGCGCGCGGGATGCGGATTGCGGCGGGTAAGGTCTGCATGGACCGCAACGCGCCGGAGGCCTTGCGCGACACGGCGCAGTCGGGGCATGACGACAGTCTGGCGCTGATCCGGCGCTGGCACGGGCGGGGCCGCGCGGTCTATGCGATCAGCCCGCGGTTCACGCCCACGTCCACCCCCGAGCAGCTGGAAGCGATGGGCGCGCTGTGGGCGGCGCATCCCGACTGCCTGATGCAGACGCACCTGTCCGAGCAGGTGGACGAGGTGGCCTGGGTCGCCGCCCTGCACCCCGAGGCGCGGGATTACCTGGATACCTATGAACGCTGGGGATTGCTGGGCGAGGGCGCGCTGTTCGGCCATGCGATCCACCTGACACCCCGCGAGCGCGCAAGGCTGCACGAGGCAGGCGCCAGCCTGATCCACTGCCCGACGTCCAACACCTTCATCGGGTCGGGGCTGTTCGACTTGGGCGGGCTGGCGGCGGACGGGCACCGGATCGGGCTGGCCACCGACACCGGGGGCGGGTCGTCGTTTTCCATGCTGCGCACGATGGCCGCGGCCTACGAGATCGGGCAGTTGCGGGGGCGCGCGCTGCACCCGGCGGAGCTGATCTGGCTGGCGACCGAAGGGTCGGCGCGCGCGCTGCGCATGGGCGACCGGATCGGTCGGCTCGCGCCGGGGAGCGAGGCCGATCTGGTGGCGCTGGATCTGGCGTCCACCCCGGCCATCGCGCAGGCAGCGGCACGGGCGGGCGACATCTGGCAGGCGCTGTTCCCCACGATCATGCTGGGCGATGACCGCGCCGTGGCGGGGGTCTGGGTCGCCGGGCGGCGGGTCAAGGGGTGACCGGCTTGCCCGCGGGCCTGTGCCCCGCATAAGCAGGGGCAAACGGGAGGGATCCATGGAACTGAACGGCACGCGCACCATCGCCGCCCCGCGCGCGGTGGTCTGGGCGCATCTGAACAACCCCGAGACACTGAAGGCCTGCATCCCCGGCTGCGAGGACCTGACGGGCAGCCCCGAGGCCGGGTTCGAGGCGACGGTGAAGCAACGCGTCGGCCCGGTCAGCGCGACGTTCAAGGGTGTGGTGCAGCTGTCCGACGTGGTGGCGCCCGAAAGCTACCGCATCTCGGGCGAGGGCAAGGGCGGGGTGGCGGGGTTCGCCAAGGGCGGTGCCGATGTGCGGCTGACCGAGGTCGAGGGGGGCACCGAGCTGTCCTACACGGTCGATGCGACCATCGGCGGCAAGCTGGCGCAGCTGGGCAGCCGGATCATCGACGGGTTCGCCCGCAAGATGGCCGACAAGTTCTTCGAGAACTTCCAGGGCGTGGTGGAAGGCAAGTAGCGCCGGGGGGCGGTCCGGGGCCTCCCCTCTCAGTCGGGAGAGGGGAGGGCGCAAGGGCCGGTCAGGCCGCTGGTGCTGCGGCCCGCAGGGCGCGGGCGATCTCGTCCTTCAGGTGCATGCGGTCGCGGCGCAGGGCGGTCTCGTGTTCGTCCGACAGGGGGTCGAGGCCGCTTTCGGCGCGGTAGACGGCCTCGTTCACCTCGGCATAGCGCTCGACCAGGCGGGCGAAATGCGCGTCGCGCGCCTTGAGGCCGCTGATCTGTGCCGCCTGTCCGGGGAAATCGTCGGCCAGGTCGTGGGGCGTGTGGGTCATGGTCGGTCTCCCGTTGCTGTCGTGCGACCATGGGCCGGGCGGGGCGCGCGGGCCTTGCGCTGGATCAAGCGCGTACGAAGTGCAGGCCGGTGAAGCGGGATCGCAGGGCGCGGGTGCGGGGGGCGACCGCGTCGGGTTCGTTCGACCGCAGGCCCTCGGCGATCAGGGCCGCAAGGGCCGGCGCGTTGGCGGGGGTGACGCCGCGGCGGACGAGTTCCGGCGTGCCGATGCGCAGGCCGTTCATGTCGCCGGGCACGTCCGGGATCGGCAGGCCGATACCGCAGGCGAGGAACCCCGCCCGGCGGAGCTTCTTCGATGCCGCCTGCCCGCCGCCCCATCCGCGCGCGTCGATGGCGAACTGGTGGCTTCGGGTGGCGCCGCGGTCGGCGGCGAAGACCGGCAGGCCGAGCGCGGCGAGTTCGGTGGCGAGCGCCTGGGCGAGGTCCACCATCGCCTGCGCATAGGCCGCGCCATGCGCCCGCCAGTCCAGAAGTCCGATGGCCAGCGCCGCCACGCGGCCCGCATCGAAGTTCGCGGTCATCCCCGGGAAGGCGATGGCATCGAGCCGCTGCGCGATGGTGTCGTCGTTGGTGACGATCAGCCCGCCCGCCGGGCCGCCGAGCGACTTGTAGGTGCTCATGGTCATCAGGTGCGCGCCCTGCGCCAGCGGGTTCGGCCAGGCTCCCCCGGCGATCATCCCGCACTGGTGCGCCGCGTCGAACATCAGGTGCGCGCCCACCGCATCGGCGATGGCGCGCACGCGGGCGACCGGGTGGGGAAAGAGGTTCAGGCTGCCGCCCAGCGTGATGATCCGGGGGCGGATCCGGGCGGCGAGGTCCGCCAGCGCGTCCACGTCCAGCGTGTAGCCGTCGGCGTCCACCGGAGCGGGATGGGTGACCAGCCCGTACAGCCCCGCGCAGCCCGCGGCGTGGTGGGTGACGTGGCCGCCCACGGCGGGCGGGGGCGCGATGATCGCGTCGCCGGGTTTGGCGAGTGCCATGAAGCCGTAGAGGTTCGCGAGCGCGCCCGACCCCACGCGCACCTCGGCGTGGCGCGCGCCGAACACCTGCGCGGCAAGCTCGGCGGCGATGACCTCGATCTCCTCGATCGCCTCCAGCCCCATCTCGTACTTGTCGCCGGGATAGCCCAGCGACGGGCGCGGCCCGAGGCCCGCCGACAGCGCAGCCTCGGCCACCGGGTTCATCACGTTCGTCGCCGGGTTCAGGTTGAAGCAGTCGGCGTCGTGGATGCGGGCGTTCTCGGCGATGAGGGCCGCGATGCGGGCGGCGACGGTGGAATCGTCGTCGGCGGCGGTCGCGGCGGCGATGGCCTGCACGCGGGTCTCGCACGGGGCGGGGACCCAG